>JAEVYR010000246.1 GCA_023392645.1 Chloroflexota bacterium
GGGTCGATCCCGGCGCGTGCCTTGCGCAGCGCCTCCAGCACCATGCCGTTGAACCCGGAAGTAACGCTCACCGGCTTGAGCGACTCCCACGCCTCGACGCTTGCGATCGCCGGCTTCGTTGTCGTGCGGTTGCCGCCATCGGCCCCCGTGAACGCCGTCTCCGCGCCCCAGTCGATCGTGGCGTAGTCGCCAGGTGGCATGAACTTGACGAAGTCCCACCCCCACTCGTTCTGCCAGTCGATGGTGACCTTCGCGAGGTCATCGGCGGTCTGGTCTTGCTCGGGGAAGTGCCGCCACAGGCTGACCGGTACCCGATCCACCTCGGCGCCGGCGATCGCGGCGCGCACGCGCTCGTTGCTGTTCATATCGAGAGACCCTTCCAAAAATCCATGTCGTGCCAGCCGTGTGACGGCGCACGGAATCGCGAGAACGCGCGGCTAGGCGAGCAAATCGATGGCCTCGCGCGAGGTCATCACGCGGGCGAAGGTCGGCATGATCTTCTCCAGCGTCCACTGGTGGGACGCGACATCGACATTGAAGCTGCAGTCGCTCAGCAGGACGACATTGTAGTTGCGATCCTTCGCGGTGCGCGCGCAGCTCTCGACGCCGATGTTGGTCGAGTAGCCGCCGAGCAGGATCGTGTCGATGCCGTTCGTGCGAAGCCGGAGGTCGAGATCCGTGCCGATGAACGGGTCGAAGCGCGGCTTGAGGATGACCTGGTCCTCCTCGTGCACCGGCAGCTCATCGACGTTCGCCGCCTTCGGGATGCCCGCCGTCACCGGCGGGTTCGGCACCATACCGGCGGCAATGAAGTCGTCAGTCAGCGTGTCGAACACATCGGTGCGATCTGCCCGCCGCTCGACGCGAATCCACACGATGGGCAAGCCGGCCTCACGGGCGGCAGCGCCCAGCGCGACCGAATTCTGGATAATCCCGCTCGCCTCGATGGCCTGATCGTGCTCGGCATTGCCGGTCCGCAGGTTCGAGTTGATCATGTCGTTGAACACCACCGCGGTCGTCGCCCGCGGGATGCTCGGTGGGTTTACGGCCAAGGATGTGTCGCTCCATTCACCAGATCACGCTAGACACCGGTGAGGTCATCACCGGTGCGCGTCGCCATTTCAATCTTCGGTCATGCTACCGAAGCCGCCGCAGGCTGTCCACACCGGACACCGTCACGACTTTTCGGCCCCGCTGGCCTGTGTAACACTCTTGGTGACTGGCGGCGCCGGGTGCCGGGCCGCACGCCTCGCTGGCACAATGGAGATTGCACACCCATGGCGACCATCACCTTCATCGGCGCGGGAAGCGCAGTTTTCGCGCGGAACCTGCTGCGCGACCTCTTCACCTTCCCGGAACTCCACGACAGCACCATTCGGCTGATGGACATCGACCCAGACCGCCTGCGCGATACCGAACAGATCGCGCACCGCGTCGCCGCCGAGGCTGGCGCATCGCCACGGATCACGGCCACGACTGACCGGTGCGAGGCGCTCAAGGGCGCCGACTATGTGGTGAACATGATCCAGGTCGGCGGCTATGAGCCGGCGACCGTCACCGACTTTGAAATCCCGAAGAAATATGGGTTGCGCCAGACGATTGGCGACACCCTCGGCATCGGCGGCATCATGCGTGGCCTGCGCACGATTCCGGTGATGCTCGACATCGGCGCCGACATGGAGGAGCACTGCCCGGACGCGCTGCTGCTCAACTACTCGAATCCGATGGCGATGCTGACGTGGGCGATGAACGCCGCCACCGACGTCGCCACGGTCGGCCTGTGCCACAGCGTGTTCGGAACCGCGCGCGAACTTGCCCACGTGCTCGAGATTCCGGCCGACGAGATCGACTACCTCTGCGCCGGCATCAATCACATGGCGTTCTACCTGAAGTTCGAGCGCGACGGCGAGGACCTCTACCCGCGCCTCAAGCAGCTCGCCGCCGACGACGCGTTCCCCAGCTTCGAGCGGGTGCGCGCCCGGATCCTCCAGGCGTTCGGCTACTTCGTCACCGAGTCCTCGGAGCACTTCAGCGAATACACCCCCTGGTTCATCAAGGACGGCCGGCAGGATCTCATCGATCACTACCGCATTCCGCTCGACGAGTACCCTGCCCGCTGTGTCGACCAGATCGCCGACTGGGGTGAAATGCGCAAGGCACTCGTGTCGGACGATCCCGCCGCGCTCGACCGGTACAACGCCGAGAAGCGCGAGCACCTGAGCGGCATGTGGGAGCGTCGCCTGACCGCGATGGCGATCGACAAGCCCGCCGAGGCAGAGAAGTGGCGCCAGGAGGCCCTCAGCGAACGCCAGGGCCGGCAGGCCGGACACTCCGGCGAGTACGGCACCCTCATCATCCACAGCATGGAAACCGGCCATCCGCGCGTCGTCTACGGAAACGTCGGCAACGATGGCACGATCGCCAACCTGCCGGATGACTGCGTCGTCGAGGTTCCCTGCCTGATCGACAAGAACGGTGTGCAGCCGACGATGATTGGCGACCTGCCGCCCCAGCTCGCGGCGCTGATGCAGACCAACATCAACGTCCAGCGGCTCACGGTCGAAGCCGCGCTCACCGGTCGGCGCGAGCATATTTACCAGGCGGCGATGCTCGACCCGCACACTGCCGCCGAGTTGTCGCTGGACGAGATCGTGAGCATGGTCGACGATCTGATCGAGGCCCACGGCGATATGCTTCCCGCCTACCACTAGAGTTTGTGCGTCGACAGACACGAAACG
>JAEVYR010000317.1 GCA_023392645.1 Chloroflexota bacterium
TCCCGGTCGTATCCAGCACGGCGATCCACGCCAGCGCCCGCAAGGCGCTCGGCAATCTCGGTTTCGGCCGCCAGGCGGTGCGCACCGTGCCGGCCGACGGCGGCGTGGTTGTCATCGATGCCCTTCGGCGGGCCATCGAGGCGATCGACGGGCCGGTGATCGTGGTCGCCAACGCCGGCGAGGTCAACACCGGCCAGTTCGACGATCTGGAGGCGATCGCCGAGATCTGCGCGAGCCATCCCGGCGGCGCGTGGTTGCATGTCGACGGCGCCTTCGGGCTCTTCGCGGCCGCGTCGAGCGAGGACCGCGGCCTCGTGAGCGGCATCGAGCGGGCCGATTCGGTCGCGGCCGACGGACACAAGTGGCTCAACGTGCCGTACGATGCCGGGTTCGTCTTCGTCCGCGATGAGGCGGCCGTGCGGGGCGCGTTCGCGACCAGCGGCGCGGCCTACCTCGCCGGGTCGGGCGGCTGGGATGCCGACGACTTCACGGCCGAAATGTCGCGACGTGTTCGCGCCATCCCGGCGTGGTGCGCGCTGCGCAGTCTCGGTCGCGACGGATATCGCGAGCTGATCGACCGGTGCATCGGGAACGCCCGCAAGCTGGCCAGATGGATCGACGAGCAGCCGTGGCTGGAGCTGATGAACGCCGAGCGGATGCGCGACACGCCGTTTATGGTCGTCTGTGCGCGATACACCGATCCAGCGTGGGACGACGACGAGCACGATCGCCGCAATCGCGAGCTGCTGGCGGCCTTGCAGGCGGACGGGCGCATTTACGCCAGCACGACGGTCTGGGACGGCAAGGCGGCGATGCGGTTCGCGTTCGACAACTGGATGACGACCGAGGCCGATGTCGACGTCGCCTTCGACGTGCTTCGTGAGATGAGAACCCGGGTCGAGTAGTGCCGAGCGCCGGTGGAGGCAGAACGTAGAATGTCCCGTGGCGGTGTCGATATCGCCATGGACGCGTTTGTGCGGCCATCCGGCAGACTATTCAGGAACACGGCACGACCATGGAGTTCTTCGGATCCGACTGGCACGAGGTCTTCGCGACCGACTTGCCGATCTTCGAGCTGTTTGTCCGCGCGACGGTGCTGTATTTCGCGGTATTCATCATCCTCCGCAGCAGCCTGCGGCGCTCGGCGGGCGAGCTCTCGATGCTCGATTTCATCTTCGTGCTGCTGGTCGCGAACGGGGCCGCCGACTCGATGACGGGCGGCAGCATCTCGGTCGTCGGCGGCCTGGTGACCGTCGTCACCGTGGTCGCCTGGAACTACGTCCTCAATTCGCTGAGCTACTACGTGCCTTTCGTCGAGCGGCTGCTCTCGCCGCCGCCGTTGCCGATCATCAAGGACGGCAAGATGATCCGGCGCAACATGCGCAAGGAGTTCCTCAGCGAACAGGAGCTGATGGGCCAGCTCCGCGAGGAGGGCGTCGACGACGTGAGCACCGTGAAGGCGGCCCACATCGAAGGTGACGGCAATATCAGCGTCATCACGTTCGACACCAACGAGGCATGACGTGCGGATCATTCGTGGCACGGCGTCGCGACGGGTCCGACCGCGCCGTGAGCGGGTCGTATACTTCCTCCTGTTGACCGCGAGGCCAATCGGCCTCTCCGCTCGGCTGGCGCAACGGCGCGCCCGTGCCGCCAGCGATCGCTCAAGGACGGACTGTTCATGCCTCGTCGTTTCGGTATCGGGTCCCTGAACGCCACGGTCGCGCTGCTCGTGGCGGTGCTCGCCATGATGTTGCCCGCGGCGGGCGTCAGCCCCGCCATCGCCCAGCAATCGCTCTCCTGCGAACCGATCCCCAAGGCGACGCCCTCCGCGCCGATTCCCTCCGACATCGAAATCCCGTCGTTCGAAACGCCCGATGACGCCGTCGACGTGACGATTGGCTATACGCCCATCTCCATCTTCGCGCCGATGTTCGTCGCCTACGAGAAGGGCTACTTCGCCGAAGAGGGGCTCAACGTCAGCCTCGAAGCGTTGCCCGGCGGCTCCGACATGGTCGTCCACACCGCGACCGGCTCGTTCGACGCCGGAATCGGCGGCATCGGGCCGGCCTACTGGAACGCGGCCGCCCAGGATCTGCCGGTGACCATCATCGCGCCCGGGCACATGGAGGGTTCGCCCGTCGCCTCGCCGCTGATGATCTCGAAGGACGCCTGCGAGAGCGGCGAGATCACACGGATTTCCGACCTCAAGGGCAAGAAGGTCGCCGTCAACGCCCCGGGCGCGACCGAGATCTGGCTCGACACGGCGCTCCGTACCGACGGGCTCACGATCGAGGATATCGACCTTCAGTACATGGCCTTCCCGGACGCCGTCGCCGCGCTCGACAGCGGCTCGATCGCCGCGTCCATCATCGGCGAGCCGCTCGCGACCAAGGCCGAGAACGACGGCATCGCCGTCCGCATTGCCTCCGATTTCCCGGTGCAGTCCTATCAGGTGACCGCCATCTTCGCCAGCAACGAGTTCATCACCGCCAATCCCGAGGCCGCGACCGGACTGGTCACCGCGTACCTGCGCGCCAGCCGCGACCTGACCGAGAACTTCAATGACCCGGTCAACCTCGCCATCATCCAGAAGTACACCGGCGTGCCTCCCGAGCTGATTGCCGAGTCGATCAAGCCGGTCTACGACCTCGATGGCACGATCGACCTCGAATCGCTTTCGACGCTGCAGGACTTCTTCCGCGACCGAGGGTTGCTCGACTACGACGATGACCTCGATCCGGCGTCGATGATCGACACGCAGTTCGTCGACGGGGCGCTCGAGCGCCTGGGTGGCAGCCAGGGCTGACGCATGACCGATTCCGCCTTGCCGGCCGCTCGCACCACACCCATGCCCGTCACGTCGCGTGATGCCGATGCGATCGTTTCGGCGATCCACGTGCGCAAGCGGTTCGAGACTCCCCGGGGCCCGGTCGATGCGGTCGATGACGTGAGCCTGTCGTTTCCGGCGGGGAGCTTCACCGTCATTGTCGGCCCGAGCGGCTGTGGCAAATCGACGTTGCTGCGGATGATCGCCGGGCTGGAAGCGCCGACCGGTGGCCGCATCGACTTCCACGGTCGCGTCAACGGCGACCGGCCGACAAACGCGCTCGTCTTCCAGGGGCGATCGCTGTTCCCGTGGCTCACGCTGCGGCAAAACGTCGCCTACGGGCTTCGCCTCAACGGCATGTCCCGTCGGGCGCGGGGCGAGCGCGCCGATGACCTGCTGGAGCTGGTGGGGCTGCGAAGATTTGCGCGGTCCTACCCGCATCAGGTATCGGAAGGCATGCGGCAGCGGGTCGCCATCGCGCGTGCGCTGGCGGTCGATCCCGACATCCTGCTGATGGACGAGCCGTTCGGCGCGCTCGACGAGCAGACGCGGATGATCCTGCAGGAAGAGCTGCTGCGCATCTGGGAGACGACCGGCAAGACCGTCATCTTCGTCACCCACTCGCTCGACGAGGCGCTGATGCTGGCCGACACCATCGTCGTGATGAGCGCGCAGCCGGGCACGATCCGCACCGTCTTCAACGTGCCCTTTGCCCGTCCGCGCGAGCTGGCGGCGGTGCGTTCCGACGAGCGCTTCGCGGAGCTGTTCACGCGAACGTGGGACATTCTCCGAACCGAGGTCAAGGCGGCCCGGGCGCAACAGGGCGAGGAGGTCGGGCCGTGACCTCGCGCCGCCGCGCCACCGAGCTGATCCTCACCCTCGCCGCGCCGGTGATCCTGCTGGCGATCTGGGAGGTGCTGTCCCGCGCCGAGCTGATCAACCCGATCTACTGGCCCGCGCCGAGCAGCCTCTGGAGCACCTTCGTCGAGCTGCTGACCGAAGACGACCTGCTGCACGACATTTGGCTGAGCACCGTGCGCATCCTGACCGGGTTCCTGCTCGGCGCGGTGCCGGGCGTGGTGCTGGGCCTGGCGATGGGGCTGTTCTGGCCGGTCCGCGTCTTCCTGATGCCGCTGGCGGCGGCGCTGTATGCGATTCCGAAGATCGCGATCCTGCCGCTGGTGATGATCGTGTTCGGCATCGGCGAGACGTCGAAGTTCGTCATTGTCGCCCTCTCGATCTTCTTCCTCGTCGTGCTCAACACGATGAGCGGCGTGCTGGAAATCGACCGGACCTTTCGCGATGTGGCGCGCAACCTCGGCGCGTCGCGCATCGAGATGTTCACCACCGTCGCGCTGCCGGGCGCGCTGCCGAGTATCTTCACCGGGTTGCGGCTGGCGATGGGGTTCGCGCTGATCGTGATCGTCGGCACCGAGTTCCTGACCGTCTCGCAGGGCGGTATCGGCGCGCTGATCTGGCAAAGCTGGACGATCCTGTCGGTCAAGAAGATGATGGTCGGCCTCGTCATCACCGGCATCATGGGGTGGTTGCTGTCGCTGCTCGTCTCGGCCGGCGAGCGGCTGGCGATGCCGTGGCGGGTGGCGGACTGATGATGCCCGCCTCCCCTGCCCTCGCCCAGGCGGCCGGGCGCCCACCCGTGTGGAAGATCTGGTTTCTCGCGGTGCGGCCGTTCTCGTTCACGACCTCGACGGTGCCGATTCTCGCCGCGTCGACGCTGGCGCTGTTCCACGGCGCCTTCAGCCCGCGCGACCTGGTGCTGATGCTGATCGCCTCGATGGCGACCCACGCCGGCTGCAACCTCGCCAACGATTATTACGACGACGCCTCGGGTGTCGATCAGGCGCAGGTGATCGGCCAGGCGGGCGTGCTGCAACAGGGCTGGCTCACCCGGCGGGACCTTGGCATCGCCATAATCGTCTCGTTCGCCATTGCCCTCGTCGCGGCACTGCCGATCATGCTCGATATCGGCTGGCCGATAGTCGTGCTGGCCGTGCTCAGCGCCGCCGCCGCCTACTTCTACACTGGCGGACCGTACCCGCTCGCCTACTGGGCGCTCGGCGAGGTGACGGTTTTTCTCGCGATGGGCACCGGCATGGTGATCGGCGCCTATTACGTCCATACCGGGTCGGTTTCGTTGCAGTCGGTGCTCCTGAGCCTGGTGGTCGGCTGCGTGGTCACGGCGATCCTGCACGCCAATAACATCCGCGACCGAGAGGTCGATCGGGCTCATCGCAAGCGGACCCTCGCCAACCTGCTGCCGCGCCGGGTCGCCGACCTGGAGTACCAGGCGCTGGTGCTGCTGCCGTGGCCGCTGCTGGCGATCATGGTCGCGCTCGACCCGGCGTCGTGGCCGCTCATCGTGACGCGCGCGGCGCTGCCGAAGGCGATCCTGTTGGCCCGGACCATCCCCGACGCCCGGACTCCGCACGAGCTGAATCCCTTCGTGCGAAAATCGGCCGGACTGCACATGCAGCTCGGATTGCTCATCGCGCTCGGATATCTCATCGCGGACCTGAGTGGGGGGATATGACCACGTCGCTCAAACGCCTTGTCGCCATTTTTCTCGGGCTTGCGACCATCGTCGGCATGGCCGTCGCGTGGTGGTCTCGGTTCGTTCACCCGTACCAGACGCGCCTTGCGCACGTCATCATGCCGGTGCCGCGCAAGCACGCGCACCTCGACGGGCTGACGATCGCCTTTGTCACCGATCTCCACGTCGGGCCGCACTTCGGCGCCGACGACCTCCGGCCGGCGATCGACTACCTGCGCAAGGCGCGACCAGACATCCTCATTTTCGGCGGCGATTACATCAGCGAGTCGCCCCGATTCATCGACGACGCGGTGAATCCGGTCGAGGACATGGTCGCGACGGCGAAGTACGGCGCGTGGGGCATTCTCGGCAACCACGATGTCTCCAACACGCCGGCGCGGGTGGAGGCGGCCCTGGAGCGCGCCGGCGTGCGCATGCTCGTCAACGCCGCCGCGGAGGTCGAAACCGACCGCGGCTCGCTGTGGCTGGCGGGCCTGGACGACGCGCTGTTGGGCGCGCCGGACCTGAAAGCGACGTTCGCGAAGATCCCGGCTGACGCGGCCGTGGTGGCGCTGTGGCACGAGCCGGATTGCGCCGAGAAGATCGCCCCGTTCGACCCGATCTTCATGTTGTCGGGGCACACCCACGGTGGCCAGGTGCGCCTGCCGGGGATCGAGAGCATCGGCGCGCCGCGGCTCGGCCGCCGCTACGTGATGGGACGCTTCGACGTGCAGGGCATGCCGCTGTACGTCTCCCCCGGTATCGGCATGTACCGCCCGCCGGTGCGCTTCAACTGCCCGCCGGAGGTCACGGTGATCACCCTCTTCGGCGACGGCCTGGAGACGTCTTGACGTGACCTCGCTCAGCGTTTGCCCTTGTACTCGCCGCGCGGAAAATCGCGTGGCACACTGCCTGCGGAAAATGGTTGGCGGGATGGTCCCGGCACCCACAGGGTCAACACGTCGCGCGGATATAGCGCGGACAACGGGGAACCGTACATGACAGAGAAGGAAACGATCCGCGTCGGCGTTATCGGTTGTGGGGCGGGCATCTTTCACCTCGAAGGCTATGCTGCCGATCCGCGCGTCAAGATCGTGGCGCTGGCCGGTCTCGACACCGATCGCTGCGAGCGCCTCGCGAAGCAGTTCGACGTGCCGCGCATCTACCGCGAGTACCAGGAGCTGCTGGCCGACGACGACATCGACGCCGTCAGCGTGGTGGTTCCCAACTTCCTTCACCTGCCGGTGACGAAGGCGGCCTTCGAGGCGGGCAAGCACGTGCTGGTGGAGAAGCCGCTCGCGCGCAGCGTCGCGGACGGCGAGCAGATGGTGGCCGAGGCGAAGAAGCACGGCAAGCTGCTCGGCATCGCCTTTCAGCGCCGCTGGCGGCACGACACCCAGATCGTGAAGGAGCAGGTCGAATCCGGCGCGCTTGGCGATATCTACTACGCCAAGGCCTACTGGATGCGGCGGAACGGCATTCCCGGCTGGGGCTCGTGGTTCACCAACAAGGAGGCGGCCGGCGGCGGTCCGCTGATCGATCTCGGCGTGCATGTGCTCGACATGGCGCTCTACATGCTGGGCAACCCGAAGGTCGCCACCGTCTCCGCCTCGACCTACGACCGCATCGGCAGCCAGGGCAAGGGGAACTGGCCCGGCACGATGGGGCCGCGCACGGGAGGGTCGAACAGCTACGAGGTTGAAGACCTTGCCACCGCGTTCCTTCGGTTCGAGAATGGCGGCACGCTGCTGCTGGAAGCGGCGTGGGCGGCCTACACCGAGATGACGGATGAGTTCGGCGTGCAGCTTTACGGCAGCAATGGCGGCGCCCGCATTCACGCCAAGGACTACGCCGACGTCGGCACGCTCCAGTTGTTCAGCGATGTTGCCGGCGCGGCGGTCGATTCGACGCCGCGTTTGCAGAGTCGCAAGGGGCACGCGTACAT
>JAEVYR010000336.1 GCA_023392645.1 Chloroflexota bacterium
CATCCGGGCTTTGCGTCAGCCGGCGGGCCAGGGCTGGCATCGCGTCTGCGACGTCACCGACGAAAGGAGGCGTCACGTGGCGAAGATCGAACGACGCGTGGACGTCAGCCCGAAAGAAGGGGAGAGCGAGTACGGTGACGTCACCTTCGCCGACCCGGTCAACAACAAATACCCGATCGACACCGGCGAGCACATCCGCGCGGCGTGGAGCTACATCAACCACAAGGACAACGCCGCGAAATACGACAGGGACGAGGTCGAGACGATCAAGAAGCGGATCATGAAGGCTGCGGAGAAGCACGACATCGCAATCGACCCCCACACCGTCGACTGAGTTGCCGAGTCAGCCGTCGCCGTACCAGTCGGTCTTGAACCGTCGCGCGTAAAGTCCCGTCGCGCGGGAGAGATCGAGATCGACGACCAGCAGCGCCTCCTCGCCGTAGGGGGCGCTCGCGACGAGGTCGCCCTCCGGATCGACCACGCAGGTGGCCGACTCCTGATGCCGCACGGCATTGTTGACCGAGGCGAAGTAGATCTCGTTCTCGACGGCCCGAGCGATCATCGCCTTTTCGTAGTAGGGCGCCTCGGGGTCGCACCAGTGCCGCGGCGTTACGCCGGCGAGGTCGGTGCCCGACATCTGCGGGTGGAAGACGACCTTCGCGCCGCGAACGGCCGCCCAGCGGACCGTCTCGGGGTAACGCCAGCCCTCGTGGCAGATCGCGATGCCGAACGGAACCCCGTCGATCGCGAACACCCGACGCGAGCCCTCCGGCACGTAGAAGGGATCCTCGACGGGCGCGATCTGGTTCTTCGCCTGTTGTCCAAGCATCTCACCGTCGCGACCGATCACCGCCGCGATGTTGAGCTGGCCTGCTGGCGATTCCCATTCCATGCCGACGATCGCCGCGACGCCGTGGCGGCGGGCCGATTCTCGGACGCGGGCGAGCGCGGCCTCCTGCCGTTTCTGGTCGGGCGGCGGCACCGGGAAGTCCTGCCCGCGCAGACCGGGGAGGTACGCCTCCGGGAAGCAGACGATGGCGACCTCCCGGCTGGCGGCCTCGCCGAGCGTGGCGTCGATGGCGTCGAGGCGCTCTTCGACGTCCGGTACGTTGGCAACCTGCGCCAGCCCGATACGGAGCGCCGTTGGAGCCTCGTCGTCTGGTGTCATGCCCGTGCCCTCCGTGGGGTCGCCTTGTTGGGATGCGGACCCGGTATCTCCCTGAATGCATAGAATGGTCTGAGTCGAGCGAACAGTCCATGCCGAGATTCGGTGCCGTCGGCGAGCCGAGGTCGAATGGAGGGTCGGATGACGAGTCCGGACGCCGTGATCCGAGACGTGCACGTCGACGATGCCGATGCGCTGGCGCATATCCTCGTCACGGCGAACGAGGCTGCCTTCCGGGGCCGCGTCCCTGATTGCTGCCTGGAATTCACCGAGGCCGAGAGCGCGGCCAACTGGCGACGCACGCTCGCTGAGGGGCTGCCGCCGGGCGATGTCTTCGTGGTCGCAGAATCGACCGGAGGAGGACCCGTAGGCTATGCCTGGGGCGGCCCGTGCGACGACACGGTTTGCGGAGGCGAGCTGCGGCAGATCGCCATCCTGCCGTCCGAGCAAGGCAGAGGCGTCGGCCGGCTCCTCGTGCGCCACGTCGCCGGCGGGCTTGCCGCCCAAGGCATCCACAGCCTGCGCGTCGAGGTGCTGCGGGTCAATCCGAACCGCCGGTTCTATGAGCGACTGGGCGCCCGATATCTCTCGGAGCGCGATTACGACTGGGACGGCGTCGTGCTGCCGATGTGCGTGTACGGTTGGGCGGACACGCGACCGCTGCTTGATGGGTGAGCCCGACGATGGGGCGTGTTGCGAAGAACGTACGTTTGCATTTGATGGCATTTCATACGTCTCAGGCGCTAGACTCGACTAATCCCCAAGCTGGCGCCAAGGGTCATCCCTGCGCAATCGTTATGGAAATACCGGACTATGCGTCGAAAGCCGTTTAGGAAAACTCTGGAATCAGCCCAGTCAACTGGTCCGGGTGGACCGGCGAACGACGTGTTGGTTTCGACTCTGTGCGACGAGATCGCCTTCCTCCGTAGCCAACTCGAGACAATGCAGACCGAGCTAGCGGCGCGAAGTACCGAACTCGCCCAAGAGCGCGAACGTTTCGACGTGCTTTATCGTCAGGCGCTAAACCGCATCCCTCAACCTGATGTTGACGCGGGTTTCGATGGAGAGCCATCGGTGAAAGTGCCAACGATGTCGGATCGGGCGGATAGCTCTGGAAGCGAGCAGGAGTCTCCAGCACCATGGTGGTCACCTCGGAGCTACGACCGGTATACGGGGCGTAAACGCGTTCTCTATGGGACGGCCGTAGACACCCTGTTTGCGGTCCCGCTCGTCTTTCTGATCGTGTACGGTGGATTGGCCCTCGATGCAGTGATTCGCAGTACCAGCGGTGTATTCACTTGGGAGCGGCTCGGCCAAGCGGCCATCGTGAGCACGATTCTTGCCCTGCCACTCAGCTTCATACTCGCTTGGTGGATGGTTCGCGCTCAGCGGGGCTCATAACCCATCTGAATTTGCGTATAACTGCACTTGTGCGCAAAACAACGAATCGGCCGCACCATCACGTCCGCTGGCACTGCCGACGATCTCGCGGGGTATAGTGTCCTCCTTTGCATGACGACATGTGCATCCGACAGGGAGCGGCACCATGAGACTCTTGCTCACCTCGGCCGGCGTCAGGAATCCGAGCATCCACGACGCGCTGCTCGATCTCCTCGACAAGCCGATCGCCGAATCCAGCGGACTCTGCATCACTACGGCGTCGTACGGGCATCCCCTGGCAGGTCCGGAACGAGCGTGGTCATTCATCACCGGCCAGAAATCCCAAACACCCATGACCGAGCTGGGTTGGCAGTCCATGGGCGTGCTGGAACTCACCGCGTTGCCCAGCATCGACCGCGCCCAATGGGTGCCCTGGGTCGAGGCGGCGGATGTGTTGCTGGTGAACGGTGGCGACCCCTTGTACCTCTGCAACTGGATGCGGGAATCCGGACTGGCGGACCTCCTCCCAACGCTCGACCTGGTCTATGTCGGGCTGAGTGCCGGCAGCATGGTGATGACTCCGGTCATCGGCCAGGAATTTGTCGGGTGGACGCCACCCAGCGGTGGCGATGATGCGTTGGGTTATGTCGACTTTTCGATCTTCCCGCATCTGGATCACCCGGACATGTCGG
>JAEVYR010000345.1 GCA_023392645.1 Chloroflexota bacterium
CCTCACGCTCGACCGGATCAGCCGTTCAGCAGCCGATCCAGCTCCTTCTGCACCGATGCCTCCGCGGTCGCCAGGGCGTCGGCGGCTTCGGCCTCGCCGCGGCCGATGCTGGTGACGGCGTCGGTAAGGGCGGTGCCCATCACGCCGGTCCAGAGCGGATTCGGCACCACGCCATACTCGTTGAGGTTTTTCACCACTGTCGAGGCGGGCGGATCCTGCAGCGGCTCGGCCGACGCGGCGGCGTCGGTGCGCGGCGGCACGTGGAAGCCGTAACCGAGGTTCCAGTCCTGCTGGATTTCGGTGTTGTCGATCCACAGCCACTTCACGAGCGCCTTGGCGGCATCGAGGTTCTTGCTCTTGCCGCCGACGCACTCGCCCCAGCCGCCCCAGAAGGTCGATGGGTTGCCCTCATCATCCGACTTCGGCCACGGCAGCACGTCGAAGTTCTCGACGCCGACCTCCTTGATGATCTGCGGCATCGCCCAGAGCCCGGTCCACTGCATCGCGGTGAGCTTCTGGATGAAGGCCGACGGGTCCCAGTAGTCGGTCGGCGAGCCGATCAGCAGGGCGTCGCTGTCGTTGAGGTCCTTCAGCTTGGTGTAGGCCGCGGCGGCGCGCTCGGTGTTGAAGGCGGGCGCGGTGCCGTCCTCGTTGAGGAAATCGCCGCCGGCCGACCACAGCAGCGGGCCGAGCAGGGCGCCGATGCCGCCGTCGTTGCCGACGAAGAGGCCCTTCTGCCGGCCGGTGTTGAGCGTCTTGGCGGCCTCGATCAGCGCATCGATCGAATCGGGCGGCTCGACGCCGGCGTCTTCGAGGATGCTCTTGTGGTAGTAGATGCAGCCGGTGTCGTCGATCATCTTGACCCAGTAGATCTTGCCGTCGATCGTCGCGGCCTTGAGGCTGGTCTGGTTGAAGCCGGCGCGCACCTCGTCGGTGTAGAGATCGTCCAGATCCGCGACCTGGCCCTGCCGGACCTGGTCGAGCGTGACCGAGTTCTGCTCGAAGACGTCCGGCGCCTCGTCGGTCAGCAGGGCGGCGTTGAGCGCCTGCCCGTAGTCGCCGAGCTGCCAGACGACCTCGATCTCGACGTTGGGGTTCTCCTCGGTGTATTGCTGCGCGTACTTCTTGACCGCGTCTTCGGTGCCGGCCTCGCCGTACTGATGGTACATCTGCACGAGGCGGATATTGTCCTGCGCGAGCGTGGCGGGAGCGTGGCCCCAGCCGGCCCAGGCGATGGCGCCACCGGCGAAGAGCATCGACTTGACCACGGAGCGTCGGTCGATGCCGGAGTGAAGCGCGCGAGCATTGACGGGATCACGAGACAGAACGGTCATGCGTTGCCTCTCTTTTGTTGTCGCAGGGGAGCGCTCCCATGCGTTCGGAAGGTGCCGCAACTGTAGGTCTATGGCGCGATCGTGTCAACGGATGCCGCCGGATCGCTCAATCCGACGGCGTGTCGGGGCGGGTATGGCGGCCCGCGCGGCGACGTTATCGCTCGCAAGGCGCGGGTGTGACCCGCTCGGTGGCGAGCTCCCAGCCGGCCGGGAGATCGTCTTCGGTGGGCAGGAGATCCACCAGGTCCGGGCCGGTATCGGCGCGCTTGCGCGACACCGCCATCGCGACCGTTTCCAGCAGGTCGACGTGGGTGGAGGCATCGCCGTCGCTGGTGGCGATCGTCCACTGGGTGCCGCCATCCCGCAGCACGGCGATGCCGCCGCAGCGCGGCACCGCCGCCGCGCCTTCGAGGCTGGACCAGGTGACGAAGATGGCCTCCAGGTCGAGCTCGGGCGGCGGCGAGAGGGTGTCCTGGGCGACGATGTAGAACTCCAGCCCCGCACGCTCGTGGCCCGCCGCGATCACCGGCGCCAAGATCGCTTCTTCCGTGGGCAGCGGCGCGACGAGCCCGCCCTGGCGACGCACCTCCACGCTCAGGTTGACGCGCCCGGCGCCCGGGGAGGAAGGGCGCTGAAAGGTGCGGGTAGCCGTGCCGCATCGGAGCGACGACGATTCGGCGAGGGCGATGGTGGGCATGGTCAGCGCGATCGCGAGCGAAGCGAGCAGGGTGCGGCGGTTCATGGTGGCAGGTCCCTTCACGAGCGAAGTCATCTCCTGCCAACCATGACGCTGCCGCGACCATTCGGGTTCCCGATGTGTCCTCCCTGACCCACGCTGCTGAGGGCGCGATCCGCGACGTTGCACGTCGTAGTGAGCCTCTGGCCGGCCGATCCCGCATCAGCCGCGGGAGCGCCGGGAGCGGGTGCCGCCGAAGGTGCCGAGGAAGGGCGATCCGGCGCCGATCAGGAAGCCGGCGTCGTACCAGTTGCCGGCGCGGGCGACATCGTAGAACGGGAATCGCTCCCACGCGCCGAAGATGTGCGCGATCAGCACGATCCAGGCGGTGATGCCGTTCCAGAACCCCCAGAGCAGGTCATGCCACCACATCGTCGATGCTCTCCTCGCTACGCCGTGCGGCGGCCGGGGATCGGCTCGCCGGCGAACGGGTATGTCTCGGGCGCCTCGCCACGATCCCACTCCTCGCTCGGCTCCAGGGGCACCAGCGCCGCTGTTTCGTCCATGTGCAGGATCGCGTGGAACTGGTCGAGCAGCCATGCGTCGAAATAGTGACTGGCGCGCTCGGTCTCCGGACGGTAGATGACGCCGATCGCGCGTTCCAGCCGGCGCTCGTTCAGGCGGGGGTCAGCGTCGCGCAGCGGTAGCAGGAAGTCCTCGTGTTCAACGCCATGGAAGAGCGCCTCGTAGCTGCCCGGCAGACCGGGCCGAACCCGCTTGCGCTCGGCCGGCAGGTCCCAGTTGCTGGCGGCGGTGACGGCGCCGTGATGCGTGGTCTGCCCGACGAGGTAGGTCTCGCCGGCATGGCGCTGGCGGGCGAGCTGACCCAGGTTGAGCTCACCGGCGGCGCCCATCTGCGTCGCGCGGGCGTCGCCAAGGTGCGAATTGTGCGCCCAGACGACGATTTTCGCCGGTGTCCCGTTGCGGGCGGTGAGGTGGTCCAGCAGCCGGTCGAGCGTATCGGCCATGTGGCTGTCGCGCAGGTTCCACGACGAGACGCGGCCCCGGAACATCGAGCGGTAGTAGGTCTCGGCGCTCTTCACCAGCCGCGCGTTCTGCTCGGCCGAGAAGAATGCATCCTCCGCGAGCTGCCCGTCGCGCATGGCGACGTCGGCGGCGCGACGCTGGAGCTCCAGCAACTGGTTGACCACCTGCTCCTCGCAACCCTCGGCCACGCCGAGGCTCGCGGCGTAGCCATAGGCCTGGGCGTCGTCGGCGAACTGGTCAAAGCAGGCGTAGCGGTGCCGGGCGCGGTCGGCCGCCACCGGGTCGACGGTGTCGAGATAGTCGATCACCGCGCCGATCGAGGCGTTGAGGCTGTACAGGTCGAGCCCGTAGAAGCCAGCGCGCCGTTTCGGGTCGGGTGTGGCGTCGTTGTGCCCGCGCAGCCAGGCGATGAAGTCGCGAACGACCGTGTTGCGCCACATCCACTGCGGGAAGCGGCGGAAGTCGTCGAGCGCCTCGACCGGCGTGGCGTCGTCGCCGTGGTAGCGGACGTAGCGATTGATGCGGAAGGCATCGGGCCAGTCGGCCTCGGCGGCGACGGCGTGGAAGCCGCGCTCGTCGATCAGGCGGCGGGTGATGTCGGCGCGGCGCCGGTAGAACTCCTCGGTGCCGTGGCTGGCCTCGCCGATCAGCACCAGGCGGGCGTCGCCGATCGCGTCGAGCAGGCGGTCATAGTCGGCGTCGTCGCCCGTCAGCGGCGTGGCTTGCCGCGTGATCGCCTCCTGCAGCGGCGAGGCAGAGGCCGGCGATTCGAGTACCCGCCGCGTCTGTGGCTCCTCGAACGGCGCGTTCGCCCTGGCGAGCAGGTCGCGCACCTCCTGATCGGTCGTCTGGGCGAAGTCCTCGTACCACAGGCCGAGCGCGTAGAAGTGGTCTGGTGTGGCGCCGCAGACGATGCGGTCGACCTCCGCCTCGAACGAGCGGCACACCGACGGAGCCGCGACCGGCACGGCGACGATGATCTCGCGAGGATGCAGCTGCTTCACGGCGCGCACGGCGGCGCGCATGGTGGTGCCGGTGGCCAGCCCGTCGTCGGCGAGGATGACGGTGCGGCCGTCGACGTCGGGTGGGGGCTGGGTCCCGCGGTAGAGCCGCTCGCGCCGGTGAAGCTCGCGCGTCTCCTGGGCGATCACGGCGTCGATCGCGCCCTGCCCGATGCCGAGCTCGGTGATGGTGTCGTCGTTGAGGATCGTCACGTCGCCGGTCGCGATCGCGCCCATCGCCAGCTCTTCGTGACCGGGAACGCCGAGCTTGCGGACGATGTAGGCGTCGAGCGGGGCCTCGAGCGCGCGGGCGATCTCGTAGGCAACGGGGATGCCGCCGCGCGGCAGGCCGAGAACGATCAGGTCGTCGCGGCCGCGCAGCTCGCGGAGGTCGTCGGCGAGCATCATGCCGGCTTCGCGGCGGTCGTGGAGAGGCAGTTGGACCATGGCAGCCTCCGATGCGGGATGCGTGTTGTCGGGAGCGACTCCCGCAGAACCCGCGCCACGGATCGCCGTGTCACCGCGCCCGGAACGCGGCCGTGATACATATCGCGAAACGATGAAATACGTAGGTCGAGCGGATGTCGCCGGTCCGGCGCGGGCGGATGATCGTGCCGTGATCGCCGAGGGCCGGCGATCCGCAACGTACGAGGCGGCTTTGGCCGCGACGCGAAAGGAACAGGCGCAATCATGGCTTCCCTGGACACACTGTCGACGGTTGGCACCGAGCTTCACGCCGCGCAGTTCGAACAGGTCGATGGTGGCCTGATCGCGATCCTGGTGCTCTCCGTGATCAACATTGCCATCTACTCGTATGGCATCGGCACGCTGCAGTGCTCGTGCAATTGACACCATCCCGTCGTATCCGAGAGCGTCACCAATTCACGACCGAAATACGTAGATTCGGCGGATGGCGGGGGGATGGGTTGGGCCGATGATCGTCTTGTGATCGCCGATGGACGGTGACACCCGAACAGGACGGCGCGCGACACCGCAGCGCAGGCGGCTCGGCCGCGGAGAGCCACCGTAGCACACGGCGCGCGCCCTGGAACCGGACGTGAACCGGCATGTTCAAAGGAGAACGCATGACCTCGCTCGACACACTCTCAAACGTCGGCACCGAGCTCACGGGCACGGAACTCGAAACCGTTGATGGCGGCATCCTCCCGGTGATCATCGTCGCGAACACGATCCTCAAGGGCGTGTTCATCTA
>JAEVYR010000399.1 GCA_023392645.1 Chloroflexota bacterium
GTGGGACAGTCGTCAGTCCGCGGCGAGTCCCTGCGGTGCGAATGCCAGGGAGGACAGGACACGACACGAGGCGATGAACCCCCGGGCGATGAGCCAGATGCCGAGCGACCCTTCCCAGAGAATCTCCGGGATCGACGCCAGGAACTGCCAGTGGGCGCCCAGCGCAATGACGTCGAACATCACGGCAATGCCCGCCGCGCACAGCAGCGGGCCGCCGACGAGCCCCAGCATGGCCATGCCTCGCGGCACCAGCCCGGAGCGATACATCAGGTAGCCCAGGATGATCCCGTTGCCGATGCCGACCACGAAGCCAGGACCGAGCAGGAACGTCAGGTCCTTGATGGCGACCAGCGACTGACCGGCGATGATCAGCGAGTCGGCTTCCGCGCCGCCGGCTCCCGCGAAGTCCTGCCGCAGCGCGACGACCGCGAGGACGCTGAGGATGCCGACCGCGATGAAGACGGATTCCATGACCCGCGCCGCGACGAAGCCGAGGGCGAGGCGCTCGCTCTGCCGCTTGAGGATCGCAAACGGCACGAGGGCGGAGCCGATGTTGGCGATGATCAGGGTGAGCTCCAGGAGCGCCCCCAGGAAGATGCGATTGTCATCACCCGCGCCGACGATGTAGTCGGGAGTGTTGATCACGGGGTCGAAGAGCAGCAGCGCCGGGATCGAGGTGATGAAGGTGATCACGAAGAGCACGCCGGTGTAGAAGGCAACTCTTCGATCCGCGTCCATTCGGGCGCCGGTGAGCGATGTGGCGAGGGTGCGGGCGGTCATGGCGTTCTCCGTTCGTTGTGACGAGAGGTGGTGTGTGCCGGGTGTTTCAGGGGCAGGGCACGTACCCTATTCGGCTCCGGCATGCTGGAGCAGGGCGTTGTCGCTGGCGGTGACGGGCGTCGCGGCGTATTCGCGCCGCTCGGTCCAGAGCGCATATCCCAGCCAGGCCAGGGCCAATCCCATCGGCGCCGCGAAGGCTCGATCCCACGGGTGCGGAACCGCCGCCCCCAGGATCGGCAACAGCGTCCCGACCGCGAGCAGGGCAGCCGCCCGGCGCGGCAGGATACCGGCGCGGAACGTCGCGACACCGAACAGCAGGCCACCGAGCACGTACATGCCGCCGGTGATCGAATACACCGTCGGGAGCGCGCCGAGGTCCATCTCGCTGCCGTCCCCGCTGGCGATCCCAAGGATGCCCTCCACGAACGCCGGCGAGTTGGTGGTCAGTGCCGGCGAGACGAACGCCTCGACGAACTGGAAGCCCAGGCTGAGCGTGTAGAAGAGCGTCATCAGCAGGTATCCGGCCAGGCCGGTCCAGCCGGCCGCGCTCACTTGCCGGGTGTAGATCCCCGCCACGCCGAGCAGGCCGAAGAGGCACATCGCGACGCCCAGGATGTGGACGATGACCCACCGGTCGGTGGAGACGGACGAGAGCTCATCGGATGGATGGATCACCTGGATGCCAATGAAGAGGATGCCTGACGCCATCGCGGCCATACCGGCCCAACGGCTGAGAGTGCTGGCGTTCATGTCGTGCTCCGTTCGTTGCGCGAGATGGGCGTGGTGTGCTCGATGCGCTCGATCGCGATGAGCGGCAGCCCGAGGTCGCGAATGCGTTTCAGGATTCCGTGAAGGGCGGCCTGGTCGACCAGCGGGCCGGTCAGGAGCGAGTCTCCGTTGGGCTGCGGGACGATGGTCATCGGCTCGAACCGTCGCGCCCATCGAGAAGCCAGGTGTCCCTTGACCCTGATGCGGTAGGTCGTTGGCCCGTCCGGCGCGGCGGCGTTCCGTGTGTCAGGCATGGCCGGCTCCCTGCCGTGCGGGCGTGTCGGTGGAGGTCCCGGGTGCACGCTGTCGACGATGCCCTCCTTCTCGACGAATCCGTGGGGGCGACAACCGCTCCGCTCATTCGTCTGCGGCGAGGATAGGGATCGCGGGGTGTGCGGGGATAGACACCGAAGTGTCGTTCGGAGGTGGTGTTTGGGAGTGTTGCGATGGAGGTATCCCGTAGCGCCGGCCCTGTGTCGGTCCGCGAAGAACGGCCGGCACAGGGCCGGCGCTACGGGTGATTGCGGATGGGAGGCATTGATCTCCGGCCTACAGCAGGCCCAGCTCGCGGGCGTGGGCGATCGCCTCGGTGCGACGCTGGACGCCGAGCTTGGCGAAGATGCGTCGGTTGTGGCCCTTGACCGTGTCCAGCGCGAGGAAGAGCCGATCGGCGATCTCGCGATTCGAGCGTCCCTCGGCGACGAGCCGCAGCACCTCGATCTCGCGCCCGGTCAGCGGATCGGCGAGCAGTTGCACGGGGGTGGCGGGCTGCTCGCCGGCGGTCGTCTCGCCATCGAGGATGCCCAGCAACCTGCCCGTGTACTCCGGCATCACGCCGCGCATCTTCGCCTCGGCGAGGAGCCGCGCCATGGGCGCACCCTCGTCGACGAACATGCGCACGTAGCCCTCGGGCTCGGCAAGTGCGAGCGCGCGCGCCAGCGGTTCCAGCGCGCGCTCCGGGTCACCTTGCGCCTCGTGGGCGAGCGCCTGGAGCGTCAGGATCTCGATCAGGTTCCCCGTCCTGCCGCCGGCCTCCGCCGCCTCGCGCAGGCGCGACAGCAGCTCCCGCGACGCCTCGATGGCGAGATCGTCCCGATCGTGGCGCCAGCGAGCGATGAGCACTCGCGCGAGGGTGATGTGCTCGAACTCGCGCAGGTAGTCGAGATCGTCCTCGGCGGTCAGACCCCGCTCTCGCGCCCAGCCGATAGCCTCGGGGAGCCGCCCCAGCCGCAGCTGCGTCCGTGCCGTCAGCGCCGCGACGGGGCGAGCATCGGGCGAGAAATCGCCGACGTAGAGCCGCTCGGCTTCGAGAAGCAGGTCGAGCGCCGCGTCCAGGTCTCCCTGGGTCTCCCGGATGCCCGCCATGGCCACGCGCCAGCGGTACGGGTTTTGGCGCAGCCCGTTGTGCTCGCCCAGGTCCTCGCTCGTGCGCGCGTGCTGGATGGCGGCGTCCATGTCGCCCCACTCGCGGTGGAGCGCGCTCATGCCCACGTGCATGTCCGCGGCTCCGCGCAACACGCTGGTGCTGTGCGCGGCGGCGAGCTGCAACGCTCGCTCGTAGGTGCGCATCGCCTCGTGGAGACGGCCCTGGGTGATGCGGATATCGGCGAGCACCAGCGCGCAGCCGAACAGGTCCGAGATGAAGCCCGCCCGCTCCAGCCGGGTCATGGTCTCGGTGTACATCCGGTGACCCGCCTCCAGGTTCCCGCTCGTCCAGGAGGCGAGCCCGAGCAACCCCGCGGCCGCGCCTCGGCCGAAGTCGTCGTGCTCGGGGAGGAGATCGAGCGCCATGCCGGCATGCCGCATGGTGCCGGCGACATCGCCGCGAATCAGCGCCTGCCCGGCCCGGTAGATGGCGATCTGGCCGGGAAGGCGCTGGAACGATTCCTCGTTCGTCACGATCATCCCCGCCGCCGGCCCGTCGGAGACCGGCGTCGGGTCCAGCCATCGCTCGGCATGCCGCAGCCAGGTCTCGGCGCCCTCGGCATCGCCGCGCGCCTGCAGCAACGTGCCGGCATAGTCGACGCTGAGCACGGGCCTGGCGCGGATGGCGTCGCCGGGCAGCGCTTCGAGCCAGGCGAGCAGCGTCTCCTCCCGACGGTTGCGCCCCATCGCCGGCACCGCCCGTTCGACGAGGTCGGCCGAGCGGTCGACATCCTCGGCGGCGAAGGCGTGGTCGATCGCGGCCGGGAGGTTGCCGTCCTGCTCGTGCCAGATGCTCGCCCGCCGGTGGAGCGACGCTACCTGGTCGGCGCGCTCGTCCAGCAGGTACGCGCGCAGCACGTCCGCGAAGAGATGGTGGTAGCGGTACCACCGTCGCTTGTCATCCAGCGGCACGACGAACAGGTTGCCCTGTTCCAGCGATTCCAGCAGTCGCCTGCTGTCCTCCTGACCGGTGATGGCGTCGCAGAGCGGCCCGCACATCCGGTCCAGGATGGACGATTGCAGCAGGAAATCACGAACGTGCTCGGGTTGGCGTCGCAGGACCTCCTCGACCAGATAGTCCACGATGTAGCGGTCATCGCCGGCGAAGGCCCGGATGAACCCGGGAGCGTCGTCGCGCCCTCGCATGGAGAGCGCGGCGAGCTGGAGCCCGGCGATCCACCCTTCGGTGCGCGCGTCCAGCGCTGCCACATCGGGCGCCGCGAGGTTCAGGCCCATTGCCTCGTTGAGAAACGCGGCCGCTTCATCGACGGTGAAACGCAGGTCGGCCGCGCGGAGCTCGGTCATCTGCCCACGCGCGCGGAGGCGGGCCAGCGGGAAGGTGGGATCCTCCCGGGTGGTGACGATCAGGTGGAGCTGGGGCGGCAGATGGTCGAGCAGGAAGGCGATCGCCTCGTCGACCGGTTCGGCGTCGACGAGATGGTAGTCGTCGAGGACGAGCACGAAGGGCACGGCGAGAACAGCCATCTCGTTGAGCAGGGCGGTCAGGATTGTCTCGGCGGGTGGCGGTTGAGAGGATGCGAGCGCGCGCATCGCCTCGTCGCCGAGGTCGGGCACGGCGGTCCGCAACGTCGCGACAAGGTAGGCGAGGAAGCGGGCCGGGTCGCTGTCGGCTTCGTCCAGCGACAGCCAGGCGATCGGCCGGCCGCAGCCGGCGACCCATCGGCTGACGACGGTGGTCTTGCCGAAGCCGGCGGGCGCGGACACCAGCGTCAGCTTGCGGTGCAGCCCCGCGTCCAGCTGCTCGATGAGCCGAGGGCGGGCGATCGTGCTGGGTCCGGGCCGGGGGACATAGAGTTTGGTGACGAGGACCGGTGTGGCCACGGCGTGGTATCGACCCCGGGGATCGCGCTCATCGGCGAACGGCAGTGTTCCGCGTCATTGCGGTTCGAGGTGTTCCGGCTCCAGTATACGGACCCGTCAATGGGCGCGGGGATTGACATCGCGATATGTAAGTGTACAATCACTACCATGATCGTCGACGTCGGGTCGGCGATGCGATCGGAGCGCGGGCGTGACGATGCGGGATCAGGTGCGGACACGGCGAACGGCGGAGGAGCGGCGGGCCGACGTGCTCGATGCCGCGCTGATCGAGTTCGCGACCTACGGCCTGCACGGCGCCTCGACCGTCGACATCGCCGCGCGCGCCGGGATCTCGCAGCCCTACGTGCTGCGGCTGTTCGGCACCAAGAAGGCGCTCTTTCTCGAAACCGTGGCGATGGCCCGCGAGCTGATCGAGGCGGCGTGGAAGCGGGCGCTGGCCGCGTTGCCGGCCGAGGCGACGCCGCACGAGCGGCTCATGGCTCTCGGCTATGCGTTCCAGGAGATCACGGCGCGAGCCGAGGTACTGCGACTTTTTCTGCAGGCCTACGCCGCCGCGGCCGACGACGAGGTCCGCGAGGCGTGCCAGGCCGGGATGCGCGTGATGTTCGACTGGGTGCATGAGGCGGCCGGCGCCAGCAGTGCCGAGACGCAGGAGTTCTTTGCCGAGGGCATGCTCGTCATGGTCGGCGTTTCGATCGGCGCGCCGAGGGTGCAGCACGAGGCGTGGGCGCGCGCCTTCATGCTCGCCGACGGCACCTGAGCCGTGGC
>JAEVYR010000460.1 GCA_023392645.1 Chloroflexota bacterium
CCCACGGCGGGAAACGTGACAGATGCTGTGGCAGACTGGGGCATGCGGGGCACCTCCGGGACGGGATCGGCTTCACACCATTCCCATACCAGAGCAGTGCCCCGTTGTCACTCATGAATAATCCGGGCTAGACGGCTTTCCGCACGAGACCGGCGATGGCGCCGGCGACGAGGGCGCTGGCCGCGCCGAGGGCGACCTTCGGATGCGTCGACAGCCACATGGCGGCGTCGGCACCTTGCTCGCGATCGGTGTACGGGCCATGCGCGCCAGGGTCGCCGGGGAGGGTGTGGAAGAGGATGTCGTCCGTTTGCTCGTTCGGCTCGTCGACGAACTGGCTGTCCCAGCCGTTCCTGCCCAGGTAGCGATCGAGCAGGCCGGGGATGACCTTGTTGGCCCAGACCGCCTTGTACGTCGGCTGACCGATCAGCAGCTCGCGCGGGGCGTGATCGGCCGCCCACAGGATCTGCTCGGCGATCACCTCCGGCGCGTACATCGGCGGCACCGGCTGGCTCTGGCTATGCATCTTGTTGCGCTGCCGTAGCGGCTGTGGCGTGTTGACGGCGGGCAGGTGCGCGCAGGTGACGCGGATGTTGCTGTTGTCGTGGATCAGCTCGGTGCGCAGCGAGTCGGTGAAGCCGACGATGGCGTGCTTGGCGGCGCAGTAGGCGCTTTGCAGCGGAATCGAGCGGTAGGCGAGGGCAGAGCCGACCTGGACGATGGTGCCGCGGTCGCGCGGGCGCATCCGTCGCAGCGCCGCCTGGGTGCCGTAGACGTAGCCGAGATAGGTCACCTCGGTGACGCGGCGGAACTCGTCGGCTTCCATCTCCGCGATGGGGGCGAAGACGGTCGCCATCGCGCAGTTGACCCAGGTGTCGATTCGTCCCCAGCGGCTCTCGACGGCGGTGGCGGCCCGCTCGGTGGTGTCCGGGTCGGCAATGTCGCCGGGGCAGATCAGTGCCTCGCCGCCATTGGCCACGATCTCGTCGGCGCAGGCCTGGAGCGCGATTTCATCGCGAGAGATGAGCCCGACGCGCGCGCCGCGCTGGCCGTAGGCGCGCGCGATGGCGCGACCGACGCCGCTGGAGGCGCCGGTGACGACGACAACCTGGCCGGTGGTAACAGGGGGAGTGCTCATGGAGGTCCTTTCAGATGCGTGAATGGTTCCGATTTGTGTAGCGCCGGCTCTGTGCTGGTCATTCGTTCGTGCCGCCACAAGGCGGCACTGTTGCGTGGTTGGCCCGGGCCTGGGTCAGACGATGAACGGCTGCCAACCGCCGTAGGTGTCTCGCACCTCGCCACGCGGGAAGCTCAGTACCATCAGCAGCGCGCCGGCGGTGACGGCGCTGATGGTGAACGCGACGGTGCCGCCGGCGATCAGGAACGGCGCGAGGACGACCCAAAGGCCGACGAAGACGTTCAGGTAGCGGACCGGGCGGCCGACCTCGGCCATCGCGGTCGCGGCGACGACGGCGGCGAGCGGTCCGGCGATGTGGGTGCTGTTGGCCAGCACGCCCTCGATGCCGAAGATCCCCGGCGACGCCATCAGCCAGAAGCCGATCAGCGTCGAGGCGACGAGCGTCCACGGCACTCGGGGGATCGTGACGAGCTGGCGAGCGATGTTGAGCCCGACGTCGGGCGATGTGCCGCTATCGCTGCTCGCGCCTTCGTCGATGGCGCCGCCGATCCAGAAGGTTCGCCACACCGGCAACCCCGCGCGCTTCGTGCGGCGCAGGAACTGGGCCGTGGCGAACACCTCGTCGAGCGCGAGCGGGATCATGATCAGCATGATCAGCGCGGTCAGCAGGCAGGGCGTGCACCAGGCGCCGACGACAACGGGCTGCAACACGACGAGCGTGATGCTGACGACGCCGAGCGGGACGATCATGATCGCGAAGAGCACGACCATCCACGGCAGCGTCCGCCAGCGCGCGGTGCCGCCCATGAAGCCGGAGAGCCCTTCGAGCAGGTAGGAGACCGCACCGAGACCGGCATCGGGCACCGGAAACGCGTTCGAGACGTCGGAGGTGAGCACCGCCTTCGTGCCGGGCGAGAAGAACGGCTCCCAGACGGATGAGATGTGCCCGAGCTGGTAGGCGGCCATATAGCGGCCGATCAGGAAGCTGAGAAAGGCGAGCGCGATGATCGGGCCGCGCTGCGACCAACTGGAGGGGTTGTAGGTCCACCCGGGCGGAATGTCCGGGCCCGGCTGGCGGACGATCGCCTGGTGGGCGTGACCCGGCACGCCGGGCACGAGCACGGTGAAGGCAATGACGAGGATGCCGACGAGGGTGTCGTTGGCGTAGGAGAACGCGGTCGGGGCCCAGAAGACGAGCGGCGCGAGCAGCAGCCAGCCTCCGACGGCGCTGGCGGCCCAGCGGGCGGGGACGTTGCCAGCCGGAGAGAGGCTCCAGATCCCGAAGAGGAGTATGAGCGCGCCGCTGGCGGCGTCGCTGATCGCGAGGGCGCTGTCCTGGGGGTCGAAGATGGTCGGGGTGGTGAGCAGCCAGGCGCCGAGGAAGACCACGGCGGCGCTTGGCCAGGGCGTCGTCGCGCGCTCGCGGGTTGTGCCGATGATTGCCGCCATGAACCTTCCCATCGTGATCCGATGTCATTGGGGGAAGGGTCGCAAGCGCGATGCCGCGACGCTCAGGGGCGCTGGTGGGATCGGGCCAGGTGTTGTGGGATCGGGCGAACTGCGTGTGGCTCAGGAACCAGCGAAGAGCCTGTCATGTCGAGCGAAGCACCCGAAGGGCGCGCAGTCGAGAATTCGCTCCCGCGCGGTCGAGGCGACTCGACACGGAAAAGATTTCCCCGCTCCGGACGCGTGGCGTCC
>JAEVYR010000465.1 GCA_023392645.1 Chloroflexota bacterium
CCATGGCTCCTACCATGGTCCCGACAATGCCTCCACCGACGTCGACGATGGCACCCACCATGGCTCCGACGATGGCTCCGCCGACGTCGACCATGGCCCCGACGTAGCTACCGGGGTAGCGCGGCGACGGAATTGATGCCTTGAGCGCGCCCCGGATCAGGCACCCGTTCGGGGCGCGCTCGTGGGACCACGCGGGAACCGCATGCCGGGGCCGAGCGTCATGATCATGGAGATACCTCCACATTACGTCCGCCGCCTTGCGTCAGGAGATGCTCATGATGGTTCCTCGCACACTTAACCGCCGATCGCTGCTCGCGGCTGGTGCCGCCCTGTCCCTCGTTCCCCTCGCCGCTCGGCCCGCTTCCGCCCTCGCCGGGCAGGCCACGCCCGCGGCGCCGGTGGCCGATCTCGTCGCCGGCAATACCGGCTTCGCCCTCGACCTTTACGCCGCGCTGCGCGCGAACGCCCCCGGCAACCTGCTCTTCTCGCCCTACAGCATCTCGCAGGCGCTGGCGATGACGTTCGCCGGCGCGGCCGGGGAGACGGCGGCGCAGATGACCCGGACGCTTGGCTTCACCCTCCCGGCCACCGCGCTGAACGAGGCGTTCGCCGCCCTCAACGCCGACCTGACTGTGCGGGGCGCGGACGGCGATGGCGAGGGGGCGCTGCGGATCGCCAACGCGCTCTGGGGCGAGCAGGGCTACCCGTTCAGCGAGGCCTGGAGCGCCGAGCTCGAGCGCGCCTACGGGGCGGGGCTGCGCGAGACCGATTTCGCCGGCGCGCCTGACGCTGCCCGCGAGGAGATCAACGACTGGGTCGCCGAGCAGACCGAGGATCGCATCCAGGACATCGTGCCGCAGGGGGCGATCACGGAAATGACACGGCTGGTGCTGGCCAACGCGATCTATTTCTACGGCCCCTGGCGGGACACCTTCGAGCCCAGCGACACGGCGGACGACGTCTTCCACCTGCTCGACGGCGGCACGGTCACGGTCCCATTCATGTTCCAGCAGCAGTCGTTCCCCTACGCGGCCGGCGACGGCTGGCAGGCGATCGAGCTGCCGTACGAGCAGGAGGGGTTCGCGATGACGATCCTGCTGCCCGACGAGGGGACGTTCGAAGCCTACGACGACGGGCTCGACGCCGCGTCCCTCAACGACGCGATCGGCCAGCTCGCCTGGGCCGATGTGGAGCTCTACCTGCCGAAGTTCAGGTTCGACTACGCCGAAAGCCTCGCCGATGCGCTCAAGGCGCTGGGGCTGACCGATGCCTTCGATGCCGACCGCGCCGACTTCAGCGGCATGGTCGAGGGGACGCCGCCCGAGCCGCTGGCGATCAGCGACGTGCTGCACAAGGCGTTCATCGGCATCGACGAGGAGGGCACCGAGGCCGCGGCGGCGACGGCGGTGATCGTCGGCGCCACCTCGGCCGCGCCGCCGCCGGAGCCGCTGGAGGTGCGGGTCGACCGGCCGTTCCTCTTCGCGATTCGCGACACCGTCACCGGCACCCTGCTCTTCCTGGGCCGGGTGCTCGACCCGAGCGCGTAGGGCGGCCCGACATGGGGATCGACCCGGACACTCGGCGATTTCAACGATTGGAGTCAGCAGCGTGCGGAACACGACGATGGATCGGCGGACGTTTTCCCGTGCAACCGGCCTGACGATCGCCGCGACGGCCGCGGGCGTGCCGATGGCAACCGTCGCGCAGGGCGCTACCCCGGCGGCGACGTCTGCCTCCGGCGGGATCGCGACGATGCTCGCGACGGCACCGGCGACGTACCCGTGGGTGGAGGAGCCCGAGAACCTGACGATCAACGTCGCCGACATCGCCACTCAGCTCGAGGTCGCCGGCGTCACTCCGCCGGACACGGGGGACGATCCGGGATTGCGGCAGTGGGTCACCGCGAACTACGGGATGGCCATGCCGTCGGGCGCATTTGACTTTCTGATCTTGTGGCGCGAAGACTACGGTTTCGACTTGCTGCAGGCGGACCAGACACTGTGGATGCACCAATCCCCATTCACCCTGTTGCTCTTCCGTGGCCGCTTCGACCACGACGCGATCCGCGCCCGGCTGACGGAAAAAGGCTACGCGGAGATCGAGTTCGGCGGTTACCCCCTGCTCTCCCTGCGCGATGACTACGAGATTGACTTCGACGGGCCGTTCAACTACGGGCTGCCGGAGATGAACCATGCCGCCTTTCTGGAGGACGGCACGATCGCGTTTTCCTCCGTCCGAGCGGCGCTGGCCGCGGTGCTCGACGTCGCGGCGGGCACCGCGCCCTCGCTGATGGACCATGAAAAGATCGCGAAGCTGGTGGAGCAGGCGCCGGCCGGTGTGGTGTCGGGCACGATCGTGTCGGGCACGGCCCTGGCCGGATCGCTGCCGCCGGCGGTGATCGAGGTGAACGAGGCGGGCGGCACACCGGATCTGGACGCGATCGCGACCGAGAGCGCCGCCACCAGCGAGATGCCGCCGATCGCGCTGTTGATGCTCTACGCCACCGCCGGCGGGCCGTTCATTGACCCCTCGGGGCCGCCGGAGGGGCCCGTGCCGTGGGAGGGCGTTCCCGATGGCCGGGCCGGCGCGCTGGCGCTGATGCTGAGCCCGGAAGCGGCCGAAGCGGCGGTGCCGGTGGTCGAGGAGCGGCTGGCAACGGGCGAATCGGGCGATGCCGGTGTCCCCTACAGGGACTACTTCCCTCAATGGGATGTGCGGGCGGTGCCGTCGCAGCCGGTGCTGGTCGTCGACCTCGCGCTCGACCCCGAGCGGCGGCGCAACCACCTGTGGCGGATGCTCTTCGAACGGGAACTCGGCTTCCTTGCCTGGTAGACCAGGCAGCATCTCGGATCATGTTGGAACACGTGTCGCGGGACGGCACTACCGACGCACCGCGCCGCGGCATTGAGCGAAAGGGTTTACGAATGCAGGAACGACAGACGAGCCGGCGCGCCGTGATCCGTGCGGCAGGGATGGCGATCGCCGCGACGGCCGCGGGCGTGCCGATGGCAACCATGGCGCAGGGCGCCACCCCGGCGGCACAACCCGCGTCCGGCGGGCTCGCGGCGATGCTGGCGATGGCGCCGGCGTCGTTTCCGTGGGTCGATGAGCCGGCGCAGGTGATGATCGGCTACGCCGATATCGCCACCCAGCTCGCAGTTACCGGTATCGCGCCGGTCGATTCGATGGACGACCCGGGTTTCTCGGCGTGGATGTCCGCGACACGGTCGCTGGCGATGCCCGTGAACGTCGCGCAGTACCTGAAATTCTGGCGCGAGGATTACGGCTTCGATCTCTTCCAGGCCGACGAGACGCTGGAGCTGATCCTGCCGCCGTTCAACCTGACGCTGTTCCGGGGACGTTTCGACCAGGACGCGATCCGCGCGACGCTGACCGGGAACGGCTACACCCCGGTCGAGGTGAACGGCCACGAGATCCTCACACTCCGCGATGATTACGCGCAGGATATCTCCGCGCCGTTCGCCTACAAGCTGGCGGCGATGAACCACGTCGCGTTGATGGACGATGGCGCGGTTGCATGCTCGTCGGTGCGAGGCGCGCTGGAGGCGGCGTTCGATGTCGCTGACGGCCTGGCGCCGTCGCTGATGGAACAGGCCGGCATCGGCATGATGGTCAACCAGGCCCCGGCCGATCTGGTGTCCGGGACGATCGTCTCGGGAACCAACCTGTCCGGAAACATCCCGCCCGAGCTGATCGACCTGGAGCCGGGCGCGACCCCGGATTTCGATGCGATCGCGACGCGGGTCGCCGCCGAGAGCGAGATGCCGCCGGTGGTGCTGGTGCTGCTGGGGTCGACGGCAGGCGGGCCGCTGTTCGGCGACGATATTGAGACCCCGGCGGGGGTGCCCGACGCCCACGCGGTGGCGGTGCTGCTGATGCTGAACCCGGAGGGGGCCGCGGCGGCGGTGCCGGTGATCGAGGAGCGGCTGGCGACGGGCGAGTCGATGCAAACCCGAGAGCCGTGGTCCGACTTCTTCCCGGAATCGACGGTCGCCGCTGTGGACGGCGCGCCGGTGGTGGTGGTCGATCTCACCCTCGGGCCGGAGAGGCTGCCGGTGGTCCTCACCCAGATGCTGATGAACCGCGACCTCGGGTTCCTCGCCTGGTAACGCCGCGACGGGACTACATGCGTGAGCCATTTGTGGTGGCGCGAGCGGACACCTGGTTCGCGCGGTAGTCGCAATCGCGCGATGGAGGCACGGCGGACTGGTCCCTATCCCGGATTATTCATGAGTGACAACGGGGCACTGCTCTGGTATGGGAATGGTGTGAAGCCGATCCCGTCCCGGAGGTGCCCCGCATGCCCCAGTCTGCCACAGCATCTGTCACGTTTCCCGCCGTGGG
>JAEVYR010000492.1 GCA_023392645.1 Chloroflexota bacterium
GGGCATGATCGCGGCGGCGATCCCCGATCTGCGCGGCGACCTCGTCGTCGGCATGATGCGCGGCATGCATCGCTACCCCTGGGACCAGCTTGACGGCGAGAAGCTGATGAGCGGCGACGTCATCGTCTATCTCGCCCACGATCCCGAGCGTGTCCGCGCCGAGGCGAAGAAGGCCAACACGGCGCATCGAACTTCCTGACGATCCATCTCACGTTCCCGACCCCGGATCGTCTGGCACCAAAGCGGCCGATTCGATCCAGCATGGGAGCGGTGATTGATGATCATGAGGATATGGCGGGGCACCACCCGCCACGAGGACGCCGAGCGATACGCGCGGTACGTGAGCGAGACCGGCTTCGGCGACTATCTCGAAACGCCCGGAAACCTCGGCGCGCACCTCGTGCAGCGCGATCTCGGCGATCGCGTCGAGACCGCCACCGTGACCTTCTGGGCATCCTGGGACGCGATCAAGGCGTTCGCCGGGGACGATCCCTCGCTGGCGCACTACTACCCCGAGGACGATGCCTTCCTGCTCGACCGCCCGGAGCGCGTCGAGCACTACGACGTGGTGGAAACATCATTGTCGAACATCTGAATCGTCGTCGCTACGGGTAGTGGCTTCTCAACCATCCGCTCGGCCATCCGCTCACACCTCGACCAGCGTGAGCTCGACTACCGCGTCGCCGGTCTCGCCCGCATCGGCCGGGCGGGCGACCCGCTCGCGGATGCCGACGATCCGCACCCGGCGTTCGGTCGGGTCGGCATCGTGGTCGATGTCGCGGAACGGCAGCGTCGTGCCGGCTTCCCACGCGGTCCACAGCGATGCGATCAGCTCCCGGCCGGTCTGGCTGACCAGGCCGCCATCGCGCCGCACGACCTGGTCGTGCGCCAGCACCGCCATCTCCCACCGTCGCCGCCGGGCGGGGGCGTCGAGCGCCTCGAACTCGATCCAGAGCCCCGTCAGCACCGGAGCCCAGTCGATCACGTCGGTCCACGTCACCCGCAGCATCGCGAACCGGCTCACCGCCGCGTCGCTGGCGATGGCGGCGAGCAGGTCGACCGCTCCATCGGTCGGGAGCACGGCGCGACTTGCCGCCGCTGTCCACGTCGCGCCGGCGTCGGCGCTCCAGTCGAGCGAGATCGTGACGGGATCGGTCGAAGCCGGGTCGCCGAGCGGTTCCGGGCTGGTGAAGGTCGCGCCGATCTTGCGCCACGCCTTCTCGCGGTCGCGCTCGCCGGCGTCGAGCAGCGAGGTGACGTAGCTGCCGCCGGCCGACAGCGCGTGGGCGCTCGTCGAGCGGCCCAGCAGGCGCAGCAGGTCGATATCGCGGCTGCCGTCTCGGAACACCAGGACGTCGTGCGAGCCCGCGCCGGAGAGGCCGATCGGCCACGTCCAGCCGGCATCGCCGGTGGCGTCGCGCAGCACCAGCCACCAGCCGGCGCCGTTCCATGCCCAGACTTCCGACGCGCCGTCGGTCGCCTCCAGCGCGACCACCAGCCAGGCGCCCGCCACGCACGCGCCCCGGCACGATCGCCCGCCGAGACCGAGATCGCGCCAACCGGCGCGGTCGCCGCTCGGGTTGTGCTCGACCACCCTTTTGCCCAGCCAGGTGATGAGCCGGCCGCCGAAGCCGAGCAGGAAGGTGTAGTCGTCCCCGGCGCTCCACGAGCCGTGCTGGAAAAACGGATCCCACTCGCCCGACCAGCGCAGCGCCGGGATCGAGGTCGGGTCGGTGCTGCCGGGCGTCCACGCCGGGTTCGGCGCCAGCGTCTCGCGCACCCGGCCGGTGAAGCTGTAGAGCGAGGTGTTGCTCGCCGCCCAGACCTTGCCGCTGGCCGTCGTCAACCGCGCCACGCGGGCGTCGAGGTAGCGCGATTCGACGCCGGAGCCGGGCACCATGCGGATCTCGCTCGTCGCGCCGCCCGCCTGGGCCCGGCTCCACAACGCGAACCCGGCGTAGCCGGCGACGTGGTGACCCTTCTCTCCCGCCAGCAGCGTCGCGACGGGCCCGGCGGGGTACTGGAAAACGACGAGATCGGCGGCATCGCCCTGCGCGATCAGCAGGTCATCGTTGTACCAGGCGAGCGAGGTGATCGCCGGGCCGCCGCTGTCCCACACCTGGGTGGGGGATGCCCACGCGGGCGCGGACAGCGCGACGGTGCGGTAGAGCTTCGCCCCGATCGCGAAAAAGACGTGGTCGTTGACCGTCGCCGTCGGGATCCGCGTCGTGGCGCTCGGGATCTCGCTTGACACGGCCAGCGCGGCCGTCTCGACGTGCGGCCACGGCGCCACGCCTTGCCCATCCAGCGCCGCGCCGGTGCCGATGCCGCCCCAGCCCCGGTCGCGCTCGAGCTGGAGGGCCCGGCGCTGGCCGCCGAAGAAATCCTGCATCGTCACCCGGCCGGTGCGACCCTCGGCGATGCCGTCCTGCGAGCGGCGGTACCCGCCCGGCGCGAGCATGTACCCCGCGCCGTCGAGCACGATATCTGTTGCTTGGGTCATGGTGGCAGTCGCTCCTTGAGACGGCATCGGCACAGCGTCACTCCGAGTGACGGTTGGGGGAGAGCGCGCCGGTTGTGATTTCCATCACCCGCGCGTATGGCCGGGGGCCGTTCGGCATCCCATCACCGCCAGCCGGTGACGCGCCACGCCAGGCGCGCCTGCGGGATCGTCCGCCGTCGCCATTCGACGACTTCCCGCCGTCGCCACTCGGTGCGGGCAAAGACCCGGCGGCAGCGGCAGTTCACGTGCAGCGGCGGGTGCTGCCCCTCGCCGTCGCGCCACATGGCGCCGTGGAGCGGCGCGCATTCGGGGCAGGTGCGCTCGTCGC
>JAEVYR010000506.1 GCA_023392645.1 Chloroflexota bacterium
TGGATCACGATCACGCGCTTGCACAGCGCCTCGACGTCGGCCATGTAGTGGCTGGTCAGCATCACCGAGGCGCCGGTACGGGCGTTGTACTCGGCCTCGAACGAGCGGATCTTCCGCTGCATCGCCACGTCGAGCCCGATCGTCGGCTCGTCGAGGTAGAGAATCTTCGGGTAGTGCAACAGCGATCCCGCGATCTCGCACTTCATCCGTTCGCCCAGCGAGAGGTTGCGCACCGGCTTGTTGACGAGGTCCTCCAGCTCCAGCCATTCGATCAGCTCGGCCAGGCGCGAGCGGTAGTCGGCGTCGTCGATCTGGAAGATTGCCTTGTTGAGCTGGTAGGAGTCGATCACGGGGATGTCCCACTGGAGCTGGTTGCGCTGCCCCATGATCAGCGCCATCTGGCGCAGGTAGGCGCGGTCGCGCTCCCACGGCGTGAAGCCGAGCACGTCGACGGTGCCCGAGGTGGGATGCAGCAGCCCCGAGAGCATCTTCAGCGTCGTCGTCTTGCCGGCGCCGTTCGGCCCGAGGAAACCGACGATCTCGCCCGGCGCGATGTCGAAGCTGATGTCGCGCACCGCCTCGACCTCGCGCGTCTTGCGCCGTACGAGCGACGCCAGCGCCGCCTTCAGCCCGGCCTCGCGCTCGGGCACGACGTAGGTCTTGCGCAGGTCGCGCACCGCGATCACGGGCGGCAGGTGAGGGGAGTCGATGCTGCTCAAGGGGCGCGTCCGGGTGGGTTCGGATCGATGGTCAATCGCTCCACGATAGCAGATCGGCTCAGGCAGCGGTGATCCGGCTCAACCGGTGCCGGGCGTACCGGGACGCCGCCGCGGTGACGACGAATCCCGCCGGCCCGATGGCGGCCAGGCTCGCCGGCCACGGCAGCGTCAGGATCGCGCCGGCCGCCCCGGCGGCAAGGGCCAGCGTCACGCCGAGCGTCGCCAACCGGCGCGGGCTGGCCGGCACGTGCTCGACGAGCAGCGCCTGGGTCGCGCTTTCGACCGGCTGTCGAAGGTCGATATCCCCGGCGCTGAGGCAGGTGAGCACGGTGCCGATCGCTGCGACCGCGATCGTCGCCGTCAGGAGGGCAGTCGCGACCGTGACGGGAGGCGCGTCGCGCCAGGCGACGACCAGGCCGGCCATGATCCACATTTGCGCGATCAGCGGCGCCGTCACCGCCAGCGCCTTGCCAGCGATCAGGTCGCGCGGCGGCACGCCGTGCAGCAGCACCAGCGTCAGCCGGTTGCCCTCGCCACCGAGCGGCGAGGGCGTCGTCTCGATCGCCGCGTAGACGGCCAGCACCAGTGCGAACGCCGCCGGCAGCGTGCTCGCCTCTCCGGCCCACGCCGGCAGATGCGGTTCGAGGGCGATGAACAGCGGCAGCGCGCCGAGCATGACCGCGATCCGCAACAGCACGAAGACGTCCCGCGCCTGGACGCGCAGCTCCTTCAGCGCGATCGCCGCCCACGGCGCGCGCCAGCGGGCGAGCAGCGCCCCGAGCGTGCGGGAGAGCGGTCCGAGATAATCGCGCGCGCGGCGGGGCGCCGTCACGAGGGCCTGGGCCAGCCGAAGGTACCAGCGGCCGAGCCACCGCGCCGCGAATCCGGCCGTGGCGCCGGTGATCAGCAGCGCATCGGGGATCAGCGCCAGCGGCGGCAGCGATGATCGCTCGGGCTGCCGCGCGGTCAGGGCAATCATCGTGCCCAGCGCGGCGAGCATCCCGATCGCCACCAGCATCGCCCGTCGGCGAAGATGGCCACCGTTGCCCAGCCACGCGATGACGAGCGGCAGCAACACCCCGAGGCAGACCGATGCTGGCAGCCAGAGCAGGTAGGTGATCGTCCAGTCGAATCCGAATCGCCCGAGCGCCGCGGCGATGGCCAGCACGCCGCCGACGATGAGTAGCCCAAATGACGACGCCGCGCGCCAGAGTACCAGCCGCCAGCGTGCGGTGGAGTCGAGCGGCAGTGGCAGCATGAGCCCGATCTCCTGCCGCGCCATCGCCGTCTGGAGCGTGGTCAGCGCGGCGAGAAGGGCGACGCCCAGCCACGACCCGCCCATCAACAGCCAGAGGCGCCGCTCCATATCGGCAGCGGGAAGCGCGTCCCACGCGCCGGTCATCGTCCAGAGACGCGCGGCCAGAACGACGAGCAGCACGATTCGCAGGAGGGACATCGGCAGCGCGAGGCGCCCGGCCTGGCCTGCCGCCTCACGGCGGTGGAGGCGATAGAGCGCCCTGACCCGTGGCGTCATCGCGATGCGTTCGCTCATCGGCGCGCGCCTCCGCCGATAAGCGCGAGGAACGCTGCCTCCAGGTCTTCCGCCTGCTCGCGAATCATCGCGGGATCGCCCTCGGCAATCAGCCGGCCGCGATCGATCACGCCGACGCGGTGGCACATGCGCTCCACCAGCGCGAGGTCGTGCGTCGACAGCAGCACCGCGGCACCCTGCCGCGCCTGCTCGATGATCAAGGTGCGCAGGCTGTGGCTCGTTTGTGGATCCAGCCCGTTGAACGGCTCGTCGAGAATGAGCACCTCCGGGCGGTGGAGCATCGCCATCGCCAGCGAGAGCTTGTTGCGCATGCCGAACGACCACGATCGCGCCAGCTCACCGGCGCGATCGCGCAACTGCAGCGTCTCCAGCAGTGCATCGATGCGCTCGTCGGTGTCGGTCACCGGCAGCCCGCGCATCTGGGCGACGAACTCGAGGTTCTCGCGGCCGGTCAGCGTGTCATAGACTACCGGCCGGTCCGGCACGTACCCCAGCGCCCGCTTCGCGGCAACCGGGTTCAGTGTCAGGTCGTGTCCGGCAATGCGGACGATGCCCTCGGTTGGGGCGAGCAGCCCCACGAGCATCGACAGCGTCGTCGTCTTGCCGGCGCCGTTGGGGCCGATGAAGCCGTAAATCTCGCCGGCTTCGACGCGCACCGTCAGGTCATCGATCGCCACCCGCTCGCCGTAGCGCTTCGCGAGCCCTACCGCCTCGATCGCCGCTTCGTGATCGCCCCGTGTGCCGATCGGGGTCGGCATCAGCTCCGCGATGGACGTCCGGGCCGGCTCGAGTGGCGCCGATGCCGTCTCGCGATCCAGCGCGGCGAGCACGGCCTCGCGGTCATCGGCGTTGAAGAGCACCTCCCGGGCCATGAAGACGCCCTTCTTGCGCGGCAGCTCCAGCGGTGGGTCGAGATGGAGGAGGATTTGTCCTTGCCGCGAGAACGTGACGCGCACCAGCCCGCGCGCCTCGTCGTCCTCCGGCTGGCTGACGAACGCCGGACCCGACCGGTCATCGCTCGCCTCCGCGCGGGCGATGCGCGAGCGCGGGATGTCGATCCGGCTCCGCCCGTAGCGCAGGTGCAGAGTGTCGTCGTCCAGCGCATGCCGCGTGCGTGCGGGCGCCGGCAGGATCCAGCCGAACAGCCAGGTGAGCAGTCCCGCCAGTGCCCCGATCAGGAGCAGCTTGAGCCAGATCGCCGGTGCGAAGACGAGGATCAGCGTGACGACCGCCAGCGCCTCGACCAGGAGGAGGATGCCCCATCCCATGATCTGGCTCTGGAAGCCGGATCGGTCGCGTGTGTACGGGATCTCCATCCCATCTCCCATCGGTCCATCGGGATTCCGCTGTGTCCCGGACTGTACCCTATCATGCCG
>JAEVYR010000590.1 GCA_023392645.1 Chloroflexota bacterium
GAGCTTCACATAGTCGGTGTGATGGGGGAAGGGGAAGCGATCCGCCGCCGGGGAGCCGGTGACGATGAGCTGGGAGAGCCCCGGCACGGCCGTGCCCAGATACCCGGCGAGGGTGAGGGTGCGGCGGAGGTGACCCAGCCCGTAGGTGTCATGGCTGTAGTACATGATCCTGACGCCGGCCGCGTCGATCGATGCTGGTTCGTGCATGGAATGCTCGCCTCGCTGAAAGCCCGGAGGGCAGAGTACCTGTCTCTGTTCCAGTGGAGGCAGCGAGCGGCAATTTGATACACCGCGCAAAGAACCCGCCCCGGCACGTTGCCGGAGCGGGTGGTGATGCGGTGCGCGCGGTGTCGGAGCTGGCGTCAGGTGCCGCAGGCGATGGCGGCGTCGATGTCGAGCTGCCCGCTGCCCAGCTTGCCCTCCAGCGCGGGGTCGGCGAGGTCGAGCGGTGCGCTCGTGTCCTGAAGGATGGTCGTGATGCTGGCCGGCGTGCGGTCCGGTTGCCGGTCGAGCAGCAGGGCCACCGTGCCGGACACCAGCGGTGCCGCCATGCTCGTGCCGCTGGCCGTGGAGTACCGGCCGCCGGGATAGGTGCTGGCGAGATCGATGCCGGGCGCGCTGATATCGACCGACGGATGATAGTTGCTGAATGCGGCCTTGTGGCCCTTCGCATCGACAGCCGCGACCGAGATCGCGCCAGGGTCCGCCGCCGGGTACTCGGGCGGCGTCAGCCGGTCGGCGTTGCCGGCCGCCGCGACGAGGGTCACGCCGCGATCCGCGGCGAGGTCGACCGCGGTGGCGATGGCCGTGGAGTCGTAGGTCGAGCCGAGGCTCAGGTTGATCACCTGCGCGCCCTCTTCGACGGCGTAGAAGATGCCGGCGGTCACCGTGAAGGCGTCGCCCACCCCGTCGGAATCGAGCACCGTCACCGGCAGGATGATGGCATCCGGCGCGATCTGGAGGATGGCGCCGGTGACGTGGGTGCCGTGGCCGGTCATCTCGTCGATCCGCCCATCACCGTCATCATCGATGCCGTTGCCGATATCGCGCACATCCCACGAGTTTGCGCGCATGTTGACCCCGGTCGAGAGGATCGACTTCGCCAGCGCGGGATGATTCGCATCGACCCCGGTGTCGAGCACCGCGACGACGACCCCGTCGCCGGTCACGCATGCCTGCCCCGGGTCGAAGTCGAGTCCCTGCGGCAGGGCCGGCGCGTCGACGAGACGGGGCTCGCTCGCGGCACTGGTGAAGAAGTAGCGCGGCAGCCCCTCGGGGGCCCGGCTCGAGTAGTTGAGCTCGATCCAGGTGACATCGGCGTCGGCCGCGAGCGCGGCCACCTCTTCGTCGTCGCCGCGCTGGTCCTGAAGCGCCAGGAGCGCGATATTCGGCGCCGGGATCACCCGCAGGACGGACGCGTCATGGCGGGCCGCGACGGTGGAGGGATCGATGCCGGTCCGGATCCGGACGATCGCCTGATTGGGAATGGGTTGGTCGATGTCGGAATCCACATCCGCGTCATCGCCGTCGTCGTCGATGTCATCCTCGTCGTCATCGTCCAGGTCGTCGTCGGCATCGTCGACATCGTCCGCGTCGTCGGCGTCATCGGGGACGTCCGCGTCGGACTCCTCGATCAGTTCGACCTCGTCGGCGTCCCCGTCAGCATCCTCGACCTCGTCGTCGGAGAGCTCCACTGTCGGCGCGTCGGACTCCGGCTCGTCGTCGGCCAGGACCTGATGCCCGGGCAGGATGGCCGCCGCGAGCAGGATCGCCATGATCCAGGTCAGAGTCCGCATCCCTCGTCGCATATCAGGGCTCCTTCGATGGGGTGTGGAGCGCCACGAACGGCGCCCACAGGGCAGGGTGGGGGTAGCGCTGGCGGAGCGCGCGCTGCGAAGCGCGAAGCGCCGCCGACGGCTCGCGGCCGATCTCGAGCGCGTCGTACAGCGCGGAGGTGAGCTCGGTCGCGGCGGTGTCGTGTGTCTTCCAGAGGCTGGTGATGACCCCGCGGGCACCGGCGGCGAGCATGGCCGCGATCAGCCCCTCGAGGTCGTCCCCGCGCCCGACCCGCACGCGGCCCGTTTCGCAGCCCGTGAGCACCACCAGCGGGGCGCGCGCGAGATGGAGGCCGGCGAGCTCATCGAGCGTGATCCAGCCGTCGGAGGCGCGAAGCCCGGATGCCGTCGGGTGGTCGTCGTCGAACCGGCCGTGGAGCGCGAGATGAACGATATCCGCCTCGGGCATGGCGTCGAGGATCGCCGCCTTCGTGGCGACGGGGCCGAGCAGCAGGCTGGCTTTGTCAAGCCGGCCGGCCACCAGCCGGGCTTCCACGCCCAGTCCCGGCGCCGCGGCGTCTGGCACGCCGACCACGAGGGCGCGTTCCGGTGGGGCCGCCGCGCCGCCGCGTGCCCGAAGCCGCTCCAGCAGGCTCGAGCCGGGGGCGGTCACGATCTCGACCCGGTCGACGAGGTAGCCCTCGGGAGACACCAGCGCCGCGAACGGCACGCTGTGCAGGACACCCGATGGCACGACGATCGCGCGGTCACGCTCGTCCAGCCACGTCGCGACTGGCGCGATGAGTGCCGCGTGGAGACCCGCGAGCACCGCATCGGTATCACGCTGCAGGCGCGCCTCACGCGCGGCCGAGGGAGGCCGCGATGCGTGGACGAGCGCGCGACCGACCTGGAACTGAAGCTGGGCGGCGAGGTCGGCGATCGTGGTGGTGGACGCGAGGTCGGCGATGCCCGCGACCGTGTCGGCGGTGATGACCTGCACGGTGATTCGGTCGCCGACGACGAGGTAGCTCAGGATGACGCTCGTGTCGTCGAGCTGTGCCTGGATCTGCTCCAGATCGACCGGCGTGGTGAAGGCGGAGGGCGGGCGCAGCGTATCGAGCCGGTCCCGCAGCGTGGCGGCCGCTCGCTCGCGCCGGCCCAGCTCGAGGAGTTGGGCCGGGGTCAGCTCGCGTCCGTCGGCAAGCGCGCTGAACATCCAGTTGAGCCAGCGCCGGTGCTCGTCGAGCTCGGCGGCCAGTGGTGCCGCCGAGCCTGCCGCCGGCGCGCTGTCGAGCTCGGCCGCGCTGAGATGCATCGCGTCCAGCAGCGTGCGCCCGCGGATTCGCTCGGCGATGCCGAACGCCTCTCGCTGCGCGCCTGGGTCGCGGGTGGCGATCAGGGACAGGTAGAGATCCTCGTAGAGGCCGAGGCGCCCGTGGTGCCACGACTGTCGCAGGCGGTCGGCCTGGATCGTCGCACGGATGCGCTCCCAGGCCGCAATTGCCCGGCGTGCATGGGCGTTCGCGAGATCGTCGTCGCCGGAGTCACGAGCGAGATCGGCGAGCATCTGGTGGATTTGGGCCACCAGTGGGGCTACCTGCGTGGCGCTGGCGCGGTCGAGCGCGGCGACGAGGCGAGACCGCGCCGCCGCCGAGTCACCGTCGAGCAGCATGCGAGAGGCGTCCATGAGCTGCCAGCGCAATTGCTGGACCGGAAGCTCCTCGGTTTGCGCCAGACCGGCGGCGATGCTCGCGCGGGCCGCGGTCGGATCGCGTCGGGCCAGTGCGAGCTGCGCGCGCAGCAGCGTGAGCTGGCGAGTGAAATCGGCGTGCTGTGCGGCCTCGACAAGCGGCGTGGCGCGAGCGAGCACGGATGCCGCCGCGTCATGCGCACCGGCGTCGACCAGCGTGAGACCGTAGGCGAGCAACGCCATCGCGTGGTCGGAGGCGGTACCGTGCGATTCGAGCAGCGCGACGGCGTCTTCGAAGGCATCGCGGGCGATCGCGGTGAGCCCCATGCGTTCCAGCACCGTGGCCGCCTCGGCGTTCAACCGCCCGAGATCGCCCCACGCCTCGTTGCGTTCGAGCGACCGCCGCGATCGCTCCAGGTGTCGCAGGCTGCGGTTGAAGTCGCCTTGCCGGGCGACAAGGTCGGCGAGATTTTCCTCCGCGATCGCGGCGGCCCACGCCGTGTCGTCGGCGTCGATCAGCTCGACGACGCGCGCGAATGCGGTTTCCGCCTCCCGAAATCGGTCCAGCGCGGCGAGCGCCGTGCCGCGGTTCGACTCGACCTGCCCCAGCAGGACAGGATCGTCCTGCAGGTGGTCCCGGGCGCGGTCGAACCAGGGCAGGGCGCGGCCCGGATGCCCCGTCATGGCGTGAATCGCCCCGATGTTGAGCGCCGCGCGTCCGGCCAGTGCGGCATGACCGCCCATTTCGAGCGCGCGCAGAGCCGTCTCACCGCTCGCGATTGCCTCGTCGACCTGCCCGAGCGCCGCCAGCGGCTGCATGGCGGCGAGCCGAACCCGGGCGGCCTCGATCGGCGCGCGTTCGCCGCCGGGCAGCGCGAGGGCGGCTTCGCAGGTGGTCAGCGCGCGCTCGAACTGGTTGGTGTTGGCACAGGCCATCGCCAGCATGCGGCGCAGGCGCAACTGGCGGCCGATCGAGGCGTCGGTGTCGCGCTCGAAGGCGCCGGACGCGACCCGGACCGCCTCGGCGGGATCGGTCACGACCAGCTCCTCGAGTCGCGAGAGCGTGTCGTCGAACGTCGCGTCTGGTGGGGACGGAATCACAGGTGAAATCCCGGGAACACGAGCGTGGCATCGTCGAATCGCACCGTGGCGACCCACGTCCCCGGCGGCAGGGTGACGACAAAGTGCCCCTCGCGATCGAGCGATGCCTCCACCACGGCCGAACCCTCCGCATCGGGCGCGAATGCGATCACGAGCCCGGCCGGCACGTCGTCCATGCCGAGCTGGCCGTTCACCGTGGCATGGTCGCCCGCGTCCGCGATTTCAATGTCGAGGTCGGCGATGTCGCTGATGTAGGCGATCTGTCGCGACGTCGCCTTGCCCGCCGCCCGAAGGCCGGAAAGTTGCGGTGTCTGCGCGGAATCGAACACCAGCTCGGCGACGATGCGCCGCATCGCAT
>JAEVYR010000591.1 GCA_023392645.1 Chloroflexota bacterium
CTGCCGCTCAGCAGCCAGTGGGTCTTCGCTTGCACCTCGGCCGGATCGACCAGCACGAACGACAGTTCCTGCTGCATCAGGTCGTCGTACGCCCAGGCCACACGCCCCTCGATGCGTTCGGTCTTGAGCGTGTCGCCAGTGCACGTCGAGCGGAAATCCTGCGCGATGTCGACCATCTGGTTCGGCCCGAGATCTGTTCGAACATGGGCATCCACCGAATCAAGCAGGCTCGGGATCGCCGTCACCACGTCCATGCCGGCGCCTTTGGTCAACAACGCCCGCACCACCGCTTGCTGGCGCTCCTGGCGACCGAAGTCGCCGCGGTCGTCTTGCCGGAAGCGAGAATATGCCAGCGCTTCCTCGCCGTTCAGGTCGATGCGCCCCTCGGGAAACGTATACTCGCCGGTCGAGAAGGCATACGCATTGTCCACCGTCACGCCGCCAACGGCGTCGACCAGCTTCTCGACGCCCGAGAAGTCGATCAGGCCGTAGTGCTGCACCTCGATCCCGAGCAGGTTTTCGACCACGAGCTGCTCGTAGGGCACGCCACCGACGGCCAGCGCATGGTTGATCTTCGACTGGCCATACCCCGGCAACGTGGTCCGGGTATCGCGCGGAATCGACAGCACCCGGCAGGAGCCGTTTTCGCCGTCGAGGTAGACCACGAAGAGCGAGTCGGGCCGCACGCCGATGTCGATCGCCTCGCCCGGACGCGCGTCGACACCCATCATCAGGAACGCGTACGAGTCCTTTTCAACCGGCTGCGGAGCCTCGGCCAGCGTGGGCGTCCCGCCCGGCTCGCTCACCAGCATCGGCGTCCCCTGCGGATTGACCTCGATCACGGCGGTGCTTTCCGGCATTCCCGCCGATACCTGCGAAACGCCGACGCCGCCACTTCCAACCTGGGCGTTCTCGTTGGTCTCGGCGCGCTGCCCGACGTTGTCGTTGGTCTCGGCGCGCTGCTCGGCGTCGCTGGCTTCAGCCGTACCTGCCGTGGCGCCAGATGTCTCTGTCGACGCCAGCGTCGGCGGCGGGTTGTTGCGAGCCGCCTCGCGCCGCGCCTCTGCCTCGCGAACCGCGTCCTGCGCGGGTCCGGTGTCGATGGTGAGCTCTTCATCGCCGCCGAGCCGGTCGCCGCTGATCTGTGGCGGCGGGGTGCTCAATTCGTTGAGGGTGTCGAATCGCGTCTTGATATACCAGGCGCCGGCGCCGAGGGTGAGCAAAATCATGCCCACCAGCACCAACGGCACCACCAGGCGCCAACGGCGGTACCATGGCCGCCGCGCATGAGACGTTGACGTCCGCCGCGACGCCTGCGATGCGGCAAGAGGCGTGAACTCGGCGTTGCCCGAGGTCGATACGGTCGGCATCAGGCGCTGACCGCAGGTCGGGCAGAATCGGTCATCCGGCTGTGTCGCAGCATTACAGCGGGGGCAGATTGATGCCATCGGTGTCAGTCACTCCCTGGAATGCTGATTGTGTCAGGGGCGTCCATGGTAGTCACGTCCGTACGCCGGCCAGTGTACCATCCAGCGCGGGTCACCTCGCGCGACGAACCCCTGCCGTGTCAATCTGCCCCTGGATCGTCGTGAGAAGCCCGGCGTACTCGCGATAGATGCCTTCCCAGATGTCCCGCTGCCGAAAATCGCTGAGCACGCGCTTGCGTCCTGATCTGCCATGGCGCCGACGCAGCGCCTGATCGTCAAGGTAGCGCTCGATGGCAGCCGCCAGCGCGCTGGCGTCGCCAGGCGGTACAAGCGTGCCGGTGACTCCATCTACGACCGCGTCGACGCAGCCGGGAATTCGCGTCGCGACCACGGATAGCTCCATCGCCGCCGCCTCGAGCAGCACGACCCCCATACCCTCGCGAAAGCTGGGCAGCACCAGGAGGTCCATGTTCGCGAACGCAGGCGCGAGGTCGTAATCTTCCCCGGCCAGTACCACCGACGGATCTTTTCGCAGCGTCGCGATCACCGCCGCGGGCACGGCATCACGCTCCTCGATCGGCCCGATCAGCAGCAGGCGCGCGTCTGGGTGGCGAGCGGACACCGCCCGCCACGCCTCTGCGAGCGGCACGATCCCCTTGTCGCGGACGATCCGCCCGATGAATCCGACAACCTGATGCCGAGGCTCGATCCCGTACCGAGACCGCGTCTTCTCCCGTGCCTCCGGCGAGACCAGCTCGGGATTGTACCGGGTGTCGGCATCAACGCCATTCGTGCTGCCGGCGCCCACCACGACGATCTTGTCCGCCGGGCAAATCCCTTCGGCGATGGCTACCTGACGCACCGATTCGCTCACGCAGAGCACCCGCTTTGCCAGCCTGCTGGCAATGCGGTCGCTGATCATCAGGATCCGGCGAGTCGAGCCGGTCGCCGTCATGTGCACCAGGCCGTGCAGGGTGTACACCCGGCCCGGCACGCGCGCGAGCGTCGCGGCGATCATCCCCAGCAAGCCGCCCTTCGGGGTATGTCCATGGACGATCGCCGGGCGAATCTCGCGAAAGTGCCGCGCCAGGCGAGCAACGGCGACCAGATCCTGAAACGGCGTGATACGGCGTGGCAGGTCGACCGCGAACACCGGCACGCCTTCGGCCGTGCCGAAGGCGTCGAGCTGGGGCGACGACGGCGTCACCACCGAGATCTCCAGCCCGCCGCGCTCCCGCATGTATGCTGCCTGTCCCCGGATGTACTGGAGCGCAAAGGCGGTGTTCAACACGTGCACGACTCGCGCGCCGTCGGTGCTCACCTGCCCCTCCCCGCCAACCAGTTGGCTGTGCGTTCCCGCAGTTCCGACCAGAACTCAATCCGACGCGCCGTCAGGAGGTCGGCGCGGTAGCCATGTGCCACGTCGAGATTGCGTTCGCCCTCGGCCAGGCGCCTCTCGGGCGACCGGATCACGTCGAGAATTCTCGCGGCAAGCGCATCCGCGTCATCAGGCGGCACCATGGATTCCTCGGGCAACAGCTCCGGAATTCCGCCCACGGTGGTGCCGATGCAGGGCAGACCACGGGCCATGGCTTCGATCATGGCGCGGGGCAATCCCTCCGTCCGCGAAGCCATTACAAACAGGTCGGCGCGATCGAGCTCGGCGCGCACGGCCACGCTAGATGGGAGTTGGCCGAGAAAGCGAACGTTGTCCGCGATGCCGAGGTCGTTCGCCAGGCGCGCCATCTCTGGCTTGTGGCGGCCCTCCCCGACGATGTCGAGCCGCACCGGCTGCCGTTGGTCAATGCAAAGGCGCACCGCGCGCAACAGGACATCGATGCCCTTGTACATCTGCGCGAACGATCCCACGGCGATGAGGCGCATCTCCTCGTCTGCCGACCGCATGCGGCGCGGCTGATCGATGAACGCGTCGTCGCTCAGCTCGATGTCCGAGTAGTGGGTCGCGTAGGCGTGTTCCGACGCGGGATACCGGCGCTGCAGCGCCCGCTCGGTGACATAGGAGACGGCCGCCGCACGCTCCACCTGCCGCGTCTGCGCGCGGGTGTAGAGCCATCGAAAATACGGGCGCAATGGATGCGTCGCGGCACCCGGCGAGAACACGTCGTACGGGTCGCCAACCACCTCGGCGCCGTAGGGCCGCCCGTCGCGCCAGACGGCCGGCGCCATTGTCGTCGCGATTTGCGCCGGCAAGCGGAAGAGTATGGCATCGTCTGGACCGAATGCCGCATGCAACGCTCGTCGGACCTGGAGGTACCGCCGTGCATACTGCCACGGCCCGAGATAATGGGGAATCGGTATCAACGACACGCCTTCGCCATCGGCGCGGGCGCCCGCAGGGTCCAGGCGGTCAACCGCCTCCACCCGTGCCGCGACCGCGACGTGATCGAACACCGATAGGTAGCGCTCCCAGAATGCGTACCGCTCCTGACCGCTCACCCAAATGCTACCGTCTGGATGAGCTTCGAATCTCGCCTCGCAGGCAACGACCAGCCTCATGTCGCGATCATATCCATCCACCTGTCCGTCGCATGAGTACCGCGCGGAATGGGAGACCACCTCGGCCTGTCAGAACCACGACACATACGCGCCTCGGGCGCGGATACCTCCCTCATTGCGCGCCAACCTGTCCTGAATGCCTCGCAGGTTCTCCTGCCCAGCGACAATCCAGGTCGGCGTTGTAAGCCAACGTCAATACCACCGCGACAAGGAAGAAGCCGAGGAAGTCCCCAAACGCGACGACTGGATAGAACGTTTCTTGGGTAATAGCCCCGACCAGGAGCGATACCGTAAGCCATGCCATGATATTTGGTGCTCTGCCCTTCGCCAACGCACGAATCAGCCTGTAGAACAATGTACCGGCGACGGACAAACCGACAATCCCCAGATCATAGAAGATTTGAAGGTATACATTGTGCGCATTCGATCCTGTTCCGCCAGCGGCACCAAAACCGCTTCCAAGGATCCATACAAGTGGGCCCGCATCCATTATTTCACCAATCCGGTCCTGCCAGATCATCAGCCGTCCATCTTCTCCATAGCCGTCGCTGAATTCCAGGATCGACAAGTAGCGATCAACCAGGGGAACACCTGTCGTCGGCACTTCGCTCACGACGGCGACGGTCGACAGCAGCACGAACGCTACCATGCCGAGCGCCAAAATCGGCCGGATTCGTTTGCACTCAAACCACAAGGTTAGCAGGACGAAGGTGAAGAGCGACACCATACCCGACCTGCTCCCGGTCATGACGAGACCGGCAGCTGCGGAGATGCACACGATCCAGCGCCAAACCAGAGGCTGGCGACCGATCAGTTGGAGCGCAATGCCACTCATCACCAGCAACTGAATCGCTGCAAAGCCGCGATTGTAGGCGACCGTACCTATGCCTTGACCGTCATTGTGGCCGGCAACATACGCGAACCACGCACCCGCGCTATCTTCTGTCTGGGGTAGCCAGAAACCAATCGTGCCCGTTGAAACGACCTCAAAAAATGTAGCCGCGAAGCTGATCGTCATAATCACGGAAGCCACGGCAGCCACTCGTCCGACGAGTTCGAGCCGCGCCCGATCAAGTGGTATCGCCGAAATCAGGTAGATCAGCACAGTGAACTCGACCATCTTTGCCAGGCCGTAAGCACCGTGGGCCAATGCTGCGGGATCGGCTTGGTCGACGATTTTCAGGCCTTCCCCCAAGAGTGTGAAGATTATGAACGACAGGGACGTGAACGCCAACAGGATGAGGATGGCCTTGACGATCGACGTCAGAGGAACCCAGTTCGTCCTGCCGCGAACCAACTCTATGAGCCATAAGCCAACCATGGCAACGACGATCAGGTCGGCGATTTTCGGCCAAAGCGCCCAGGTTCCCAAAGGCAGGACGGGGATTGCCATCACCTGGGAGAAAAGATATGCGCAGAGCAAGCTGAACATCGTCCGGCTTTCGGTCCACACGTTCACCTCGACTGGCCGCGATGCATCTCTCCGCACCTTCGCGATCGAGCCCTGTGGTTCCGCTATGTCCCTTGTACTCATGGACGACTCGCGGCTGTATAAAAACTGATGAGTCCTTCGATACTCTCCTCCAGACTCAGCCCGGCGACGACGATCGACTCCCTGCCCTTGTCAGCCGCGCGACCACGCGCCTCCGATTGGGGTCGTGGCACATTACTGAGCCACTTCACCCATTGCGATTCATCGCCAATGCTCAGGCGGTCCACCTTCGAACTGACCATGGCCTCATCGGACACATTCATCGAAATGGCACACGGCAATCCCGCCGCCTGCGCCTCGAGAAGAACAAGCGGGACACCCTCATATTCGGACGGCAGTACGAAGCAATCCATGGCACCGAGCATGAGGTCCGGAATGTCTTCCCGTACACCGGTGAACAGGACAGCGTCGGACAATCCGAGAGTCGCGACGGTCCGCTCGATCTTCGGCCGCAGCTGACC
>JAEVYR010000635.1 GCA_023392645.1 Chloroflexota bacterium
GATCCGGCCCGATCAGCACCAGTTCGCGGTGCCGGTGTCGCCCTTCCGGGAGGGAATGGAGGCGCCCTTGCCGCTGGTGCATGACCAGCCGATGGTCCCGGAAGGGGACGGCGACGGCGGTGTGCAATCTTACTGTTACCGGCTCTGCCTGACCGATCGGCCGGATATCCGTGTGCCGTTCCCGGAACCCGGGGAGTGCGATCCGGCCGCGTTCGAACTGGTGCGGCGCTGGCTGGTCGCCATGGGCGACCGCATCCACGTGAACCGCATGTTCAGCCTGAGCGGGCGGCTGCCGAACGGAAAGGTCGACGCCAACTCGATCGGCCCGATCTCGACCAACCTGCCGGACGGCAGCAGTTGGCGCTACCCCGACGCCGGCCGCGCCGAGCGGGAGGCAATCCGCCTCCACCATCTCCGCTACACCCAGGGCCTGATGTGGTTCCTCGCCAATGACCCGGACACTCCTGCGCATATCCGTACGGAGATGGGACGGTGGGGGCTCTGCGCGGATGAGTTCGCCGACACCGGGCACTGGCCGCACCAGCTCTACGTTCGCGATGCCAGGCGGATGCTGGGAGAGTATGTGCTGACCCAGCACGACCTCGAGCGAGGACGCGCGCACCACGATGCGGTCGGGATGGGCGTCTACAACATCGACATCCGGGAGGTACAGCGGACGTGGATGCCGGTGCCGCGCTACCCGCTGATGCGGCCGGAGACATTCAACGAGGGGTATCTCTCGGCCCCGGTCGCGCCCTACCAGATCCCGTACCGGGCGCTGTTGCCGCGTTGGGACGAGTGCGACAACCTGCTCGTGCCGGTTTGCCTGTCGGCGTCGCACGTCGCCTTCGCGTCGGTCCGGATGGAACCGCAATACATGCTGCTCGGCCACGCGGCGGGCGTCGCGGCGGCGCTGGCAGTGGGAGCCTCGCAAGCGGTCCATCGCGTCGATATTGGCGCGCTCCAGCGCCGGCTTCGCGATCAGGGGCAGCGCCTGGCGGCGCGGTGATGATGCATTGAGGCCGGCCCAGCTCGGTCAGGTCAGAATGCCTATTCCGGACCGCGCCAGGGAAATGGGTATTGCGACCCATGCGCCCGCCACTCGTCGCGCCCATGATGGGGCCAGGGTTTCCGTTCCATCCATCGCGGCGGGCGGCGCTGGCCGTCATGCCGTCCGCTACCTTGAGGAGGTCGGCATGATCGAACGACGTCACCTGCCCCGATCGGGTTGGATTTTCGAGTGGCCCGCCGTGGTGCAGCGCGTGCGGCACGCGGCGCTTGCACATCCGCGACGACGGGCCGAGATGTCGGTTGCCGAGCGGGTGGCGATGCGGGAAGGGACGGAGCGGCGAGCGAGCGTGATACGGATCGGCGCCGAGCGAGATTACTTCGGGTTGCCGGATCGCTGATCGACCCCGTCCGTCGCGCCGGGCGATCGGAGCGGTTCCCCAGCGATACCTCCCAATTCACCGACGGGTCGGCCCTTGCACCTGGGCCGGCCCGTCGGTGTCTGTCAGCGAGGGTCGGATTCCGAATCCGGGAGCATGGTGTGACGCGTGTGTCGACGCTCGCCCGATTTCCCGGGCGGGCGACGAATCGGGTATCGTTGCGCCATCAGCAACGCGTCTGGATCACGCAGCGGTGATCCGACAACCGTTTTCGCGCGTTTCACCTGACAGGTGGTTTCGCTTGCCGGCCGATCTTGCCGCACACTCCGATCTCGACCTCCTGCGGGCCATTGCCGCTGGCGACGGCGAGGCGTTCATGGCGATGTACGATCGCTATCGTCGTCTCGCGTTCGGGCTGGCGTACCGCGTGATCGGCGATCCCTCCTCGGCCGAGGAGGTGGTGCAGGATGCCTTCATGCAAGTCTGGAGCCGTGCGGGAACCTTCGATAGCTCGGGTCGCGCCAACGTGCGCGGCTGGTTGCTGACCATCGTCCACCACCGCGCGATCGACACCTGGCGGCGAGCGCACCGGCATGAGGCCCGTTCGGTCACGCTCGACGAGGAGCTCGAGCTCCGGTCGCTGGCGGACACCTGGGCGGATGTTGACCGCCGGCTGACCCAGGAGGACATGCGGCAGGCGCTCGACGACCTGCCCGACGATCAACGGCGGGTGGTCGAGCTGGCCTATTTCTGCGGCATGTCCCAGAGTGAGATCGCGGCGCGGGACAACACGCCGCTCGGCACCATCAAGGGCCGCATGCGCCTCGGGCTGAACAAGCTGCGGACGGCGTTGACGAACGTTGGCGATGAGCACACGATGGAACGAGGATAGGTCGGATGGATCACGACGCCATCGACCATCGAGAATATGAGGACCTGCTGGCGGCGGCCGCCCTCGGCGCGTTGACCGCCGAGGAGCACGTGCGGTTGCGGCAGCACATGCGCACATGCGCGTCGTGCCGTGTCGCCTACAGCCGGCTCCTCTCCGCCGCCGACACGCTGGCGCTTACCGTCGAGGAGCGTGAGCCATCGGCCGCGCTGCGCGAACGGCTGCGCGCGCAGGTCGGTGCGCCGGCGCCGGCATCGCCGGCGGCTCCGACCGCCTCGACCATCGAGCCGGATATCGTGCCGCTGTCGTGGGTCGCAGAGCCGGCCCCGCCGCCTCAGCCGCGGGCGCGCCGAATCGCGCCGGGCTGGCTCATGATGGCCGCGGCGATGCTGGTGATCGGATTGGTCGCCGGGGCGCTGGCCGGCCGCTACCTGCTGGCCGACGACAACGAGCAGGCCGGTCAGGACATCGCGATGGAGTCTCCGGCCGGTCTCGCGCTGGGCGATGCGACGCTGACGTGGCTGCCGGAGGATCGGGTGCTGCGCTTCTCCGCGCCGGACCTGCCCGCGCCGCCTGAGGGCCAGGTCTACCAGGTCTGGCTGATCGCCGGTGAGGACCAGCCGCCAACCCCGGTCGGGACGGTCGATGCGACGGGCCAGTTCGCGACGACGGTCGACCGGGATCGGTTCGGCACCTTCGCCGTCACCGTCGAGCCGGGACCGCTCGGCAGCCCGGCACCGACCTCCGACCCGGTGATCGTCGCCCCGCTGGGATAATGCCCACGACCAACGAAGCCGCCAATCGTGGCCCCGCGCCTCCGTGCCGGTTCTCGGACCACATCCCGGCATTGCGCGAGGACAGCGCCCGCGGCGCGGATCGCGCAGGTCCGCCCCGGCGATGGCTGCGCGGCCCGGCGCGCGGTCTCCTCAGCACCAATTTCGAACTCAAGTGATCCAAACCGGGCGCCGCTGCGATGTACCTGACATCGGCGCCTGAACGGTCGCCGGCGGCATCCCGATCCGGAGCTCCCGGGGTGCTGCTCGGAACCGATCGTCGCGCCACTTGATTTCGAAACGCCAGCGCCCGACGCGCTGGCCCCGATGAGGAGACAGACATGCGCAGCCACGAGCAGCTCATCCTGACCGCCCTTCGCGAGCAGCGTGACGCCCGACCGGGCGCCGCCACCGCGAAGCTGGCCGCCCTGCAGACGACCTTCGCCACCGACGTCGATGTGCTCAACTACGCGCTCACGCTCGAGCACCTCGAAGCCGCCTTCTATCAGCTCTCCGGCGAGTACGCGCTCGGCACTGACCCGTTCGGAAACCCGGTCAACGACTGGCTGATGCTCGCCGGCGAGCAGGAGGCCGCCCACGTCACCACGCTGACCGACGTCATCACCCAGCTCGGCGGCACCCCGGTCGCCGCGGCGGAGTACGACTTCGGCGTGACGGACGCGCAGTCATTTCTGGCCACGGCGATGACGCTCGAGAACGTCGGCGTTTCGGCCTACGACGGCGCTGGGCAGTTCCTCCAGAGCCCGGACCTGCTGACCGCCGCCGGGAGCATCGTCGCCGTCGAGGCCCGGCACGCGGCCTACCTGAACCTGGTCAACGGCACGATCCCGTTCCCGGCGGCGACCGAGACCCCGATGACACCGGACGAGGTCCTCGCGGCGGCCGGCGGCTTCATCGTCAGCGGTGCGTAGCCCGGCCGTACGGGCTCGATGGACGCGATACCAACAAGGGGACTTTGCATCATGAACACGACGGAACGACAGGCTCGCTACGACCACCTGCTCCAGCGCGCGGTTGAGACCCGGTTGGCCACGATGAATCGCCGCTCGCTGCTGCGCACCGGGGCGATGGCCGGGGGCGCGGCGCTCGCCTTCGGCGGTGGCGGCCTGCGGGCGCTGGCCCAGGATTCGACGCCGATGGCCCAGGAGGCGCCATTCGGCGGCCCGGTCGACGTGCTGAATTACGCGCTCACGCTGGAGCACCAGGAGCTGTCTCTTATACACAACAGACGCA
>JAEVYR010000416.1 GCA_023392645.1 Chloroflexota bacterium
GTGCACTGGTTCCTGATGGTGTTCCGCCCGGTCATCATCGCGCTGAACTGGGTCGGCAACCAGACGGTGCGATTGCTCGGGTTCGAGCCGGCCGCCGGGCACGAGCTGGTGCAATCGGCCGAGGAGCTGATGATCGCGCTCGATGCCAGCCACGAGGCCGGGCTGGTGACGCAAACCGCGCACGACATCGTCGAGCGGGCGTTCAGCTTCACCGACCTGCAGGCGCGCCATGTGATGCTGCCCCGCACCGAGGTCACCGCCATCGATATCGACGCGTCGATCGACGAGGTGATTCGCCTCGCGACCGATACGTCCTACACGCGCCTGCCGGTGTATGAGGGCGACAACGACCACATTATCGGCATCATCAAGATCAAGAAGATGCTGCCGCTGTTCCTCGCCTGGGCCGAGCAGCGCCACGCCAGGCCGATTTCGGCCAACGGGAATGGATCCCACGCGGCGACGGGCGTCGTCACGCCGCTCAAGGCGTTCGACCTGCGCGACTCGATGATGGAGCCGACGCTGGTGCCGGAAACGCTCGCCGTGTCCGAAGTGCTGACGCGGATGCAGGAAAACCGCGTGCAGATGGCCGTCGTGATCGACGAATACGGTGGCACCGCGGGTATCGTCACGCTTCAGGACATCGTCAATCGCCTGATCGGCCGCGTCCTCGACGAGGAGGAAGGCGATGGCGAGCCCGAAGGCCTGCGCGACGACGGCACGATCCACCTCGATGGGCTCACCTCGCTCTCCGAGCTGCGCGAGGACTACGGCATCGATCTCGCGGACGACAACATCGATGTCGAGACCCTCGGCGGTTACGTCTTCTTCTCCCTGGGGCGCGCGGCCCAGATCGGCGATGAGGTCGAGACCAGCAGCGGCGAGCGGATCACGGTCGAGGAGATGGACGGGCTGCGCGTGTCGCGCGTGCAGGTCATCGGCCGCGCCCACGCCGACGAGCCGGCCGAGCAGATCGCCGTGCCGGCGTGAGGCCGGTCGAGCAGGCGGAAAGGACGCGGGCCACGATGACGCCAGCGCCACGCGAACCGCGGCTCGGCCCGGCCGAGTACAGCCTGCTGGGGCTGCTGGCCGTCTCCGGCGCGAGCGGTGCTGGAGGCGTCCACGGCTACGACCTGCAACGACACTACACCGACGGCGCGCTGGGCGAGATTATTCGCCTCGAGCCGGGTATGCTCTACCATCACCTGAAGAAACTGGATCGCTACGGGCTCATTACCACCGAGGTCATCCCCCAGCCCGACCGGCCGGATCGCCGCATCCACACCCTCACCGGGTCCGGCCGCGAGCGGCTCGAACGGTGGCTGCGCGCGCCCGTGCGGGTGACCCGCGAGATCAGGCTCGACGTCCTGTTGAAGCTCTTTTTCGCGCGGCGGCTCGACCCCGCGCACCGCGCCTCGCTGATCGCGCAGCAGCGCGCGGTGCTGGCCGAGCTGGAGGCATCGCTGCGGACGCAGATCGATGCGCTCGATCCCGCCGGGAGTGACGACCGCGAGCCGGTGTTGCACCTGCGACAATTGCAGACACGCGCGGCGCTGGATTGGCTGGATGGATTGGAGAAGGTATGACCACAACGATGAGCGACATCTGGCTCCGGCAGCGACCGGTGATCCTGAGCCCGGATCCCGACCCGGTCGCGCAACTGCCGATCACGCCGCTCCAGTTCCATCGTCGCCTGCCCGACTATGAGCCGACGCCGCTGATCGACCTGCCCGAAGTCGCCGAAGAGCTCAAGCTGGAACAGATTCTCGTCAAGGACGAAACGACCCGCCTGGGCCTGCCGGCGTTCAAGATGCTCGGCGCGAGCTGGGCGATTTACCGCGCGCTGGCCGAGCGCTGGCCGGCGCTGAAGCACGACTGGAAGACGATCGACGAGCTGCGAGCGCAGGTCCAGGCGCACGCGGCGGTCAGCTTCGCCGCCGCGACCGATGGCAACCACGGCCGGGCGGTGGCCCGCATGGCGAAGATGCTGGGCTGCGACGCGACGATCATCGTGCCGGAGAGCATGGTCAAGGCGCGTCGCGACGCGATCCGCAAGGTGGGCGCGAAGGTCGAGGTGGTCAAGGGGACCTACGACGACGCGGTTGCCCGCTCGGCCGAGCTCGCCTCGCGTGACTGCCTCGTGATCTCGGACACCGCGTGGGACGGGTACGACCAGGTGCCGCGCTGGGTGATCGAGGGGTACAGCACGATGTTCCGCGAGATCGAGGCGCAGACGCGGCTCGTGCCCTCGCATTTCTTCGTGCCGATCGGCGTCGGCGCGCTGGCGGCGGCAGCGATCGTGGCGGCGCGCCACCGGATGCCGCCGGCGGCGGTGATCGGCGTCGAGCCGGACCAGGCCGCCTGCGTGCTGAAATCGCTCAAGGCGGGCGGTCCAGTGTCGGTGGCGGGGCCGCACGAATCGATCATGGCGGGCCTCAACTGCGATACCCCGTCGCCAATCGCGTGGCCGGTGCTGGCGGCCGGGCTGAACGCGGCGATCGCGATCACCGATGACGCGGCAAAGGAAGCGATGCGCGTGCTCGCGCGGGCCGGGATCGTCGCCGGCGAGACCGGCGCGGCGAGCCTCGGCGGCCTGATGGCGCTGACGGAGGCGCCGAACGGGAACGACCTGCGCAGCCGGATGCACCTCGACAAGCGGGCGCGGGTATTGATCCTGGCGACCGAGGGTGCGACTGATCCTGAGTCGTGGGAAAAGATCACGCGCCGATCGTTGGCAAAGGCCATCGAAGCCAGCTGACGCGCGGTCCGTCCGGTCGTGGGCGACATCGTCACCCAAACCATCGTGGAACATTGTCACTTCGGCCAGGCGCGCGAGGAGTGGAGAAAGGACAGCCCGTGGTGGTTGTCCGACGATTCTTCCTTCCCGCGGCGATGCCGTCCGACCCAGGCACCTCGCCGCCGGGCGACGGGGGAGCGGCGATCGGCTATCCTAGTCAGCCACTGACTATCGATTCGCCGCCACCGTGAAAGGTCCCCACCGCATGCCCGGACGTCGATCACCGCTCGTCCTCCTGCTGATCCTGATCGCCGCCATCGCACAGCCCGCCACGCCGGCAGCAGCCGTCGGCCTCACCTGCCCGCCGTCCCCGACGGTGGTTTCCGAGGTCTCCCCCGCCGCTCGACCGTCGCTCGACGCCGTCTTTCCCGAGAGCGGCGAGCTGACCGTCTTCGCCGCGGCGTCGCTGACCGATGCCTACACGGAGATCGGCGATGCCATCATGGCCGCCAATCCCGGCATCATCATTGCCTTCAACTTCGCGGGCTCCCAGGCGCTCGCCACCCAGCTCGAGCAGGGCGCGCCGGCGGATGTCTTCGCGTCGGCCAACACCACGCAGATGCAGGTGGCGATCGACGCCGGCGTGATCGATGGCGAGCCGCAACCCTTCACCCGCAACCGCCTGGCGATCGTCGTCCCGGCCAGCAATCCGGCGAACATCGAGACGCCCGCCGACCTGGCCAGGGACGACGTGCGGCTCGTACTCGCGCAGCCCGAAGTGCCGGTGGGTCGCTACTCCGCCCAGTCGATCTGCACGATGGGCGAGGACGCGGCGACCTACGGCGAGGGGTTCGTCGAGCGTGTTGGCGACAACGTGGTCTCCCAGGAGGAGGATGTCCGCGCCGTGCTCACCAAGGTGCAGCTCGGGGAGGCGGACGCTGGTATCGTGTACGCGAGCGATATCACCGCCGAAGTCGCCGGGGACGTGTCCATCATCGAGATTCCCGAGGATGTCAACGTCATCGCGACCTACCCGATCGCCCCGGTGGCGGGAGGCAACACGGAACTGGCCGAGGCCTTCATCGCCTACGTGCTCGGGCCGGAGGGGCAGTCGACACTTGAGGACTATGGCTTCACCCCGCTTCCGTGACGATGTCTGACCTGGCGTCTCCCGCCAGACCCGCCCGGCTGTCCACGCGACGCGCCGGGCGGACGCTGTCCCCCGGCTTCGGGTTCACGATGGTTGCCGCGGCAACGCTGCTCGTCCTCTTTCTCGCGCTGCCGCTGGCCGCGATGGCATGGCGCGCGCTCCAGGAAACCGGCGGCCTGACGGCGAGCGAGCGTCATCAGCTCTGGCAGGCGATGCGCCTGAGCATGGTGACCTCCCTGATATCGATGGGCATCATCGCGCTCTTGGGCACGCCGCTGGCTTTCCTGCTGGCTCGCCGCCAGTTTCGGGGCCTGCACTTGCTGAACACCGTGGTCGACCTTCCCATCGTGCTGCCGCCGGCGGTAGCGGGCATCGCCTTGTTGATGGCGTTCGGCCGGCAGGGCGTATTCGGCCAGTGGCTCAACGAGCTTGGGATCACGGTGGGCTTCACAACGACCGCGGTCGTGATGGCGCAGGTCTTCGTCGCGGCGCCGTTCTACGTGCGCAGCGCGAAGGCGGGGTTGCAGGGCGGTCCGAAGGATGTCGAGGACGCGGCGGAAATCGATGGGGCGACACCGCTGGCGGTGTTTCGGGATATCACGCTGCCGCTGGCGCTGCCCGGCGTCGCGGCGGGCATGGTGCTGGCCTGGGCGCGAGCGCTGGGCGAGTTCGGGGCGACGATCATGTTCGCCGGAAACTTTCCCGGCATCACGCAGACCATGCCGCTGGCGATTTACGGTCGCTTCAGCGCCGGCGATCTCTCGTCCGCGTTGCTGCTTTCACTGATCCTGCTCATCACCTCGCTGATGATCCTGCTCACGGTCCGCACGGTCAGCTCGCACACGACAAGCGACGAGGTGTAATGCCGAACCGGGCCGGTGTGGCGCGGGTTCTCAGGTATCGTCGGCTCGGCGGCTGAAGGGCGACTGGTTGGTCGGCTTGAGCGAGACGCCCAGCTTGCTCGCGTGCGAGTACACCGCCGAGGCCGTGCGCCCCAGCTTCAGGCCGATGACCCGGGTGGGCGTGTTCTCGCCTGCCAGCTCGCGCAACCGGGCGTCGTCCGCCGGGGTCCACGCGTTGCCGGCATTGCGGGTCGACCGAGGCTCAGTCATGGCCAGTTCCTTTCCACGATGTGACGGGTTCGGATGCTCCCAGTATAGGCATCGCCGTCCCTTGAAGCCCGTCCGCCGCCCCACGAACCAACGCGCAGCACCGGCTCCAGCTACGAACGAGACGTGAAATCCTCACGCGTCAGGCGCATGATGTATTCGTCACCGGTGTTGGCGGGGGATTCGTCGACGACGGGAACCGTCTTGACCCAGGTGAACCCGGCCCGCTCGTAGGAGCGGATCGCGCGGGCGTTGTCCGGCGACGGCGCGATGATCGCCACCGCCGCCCCCATCTCGCCGAAGACGACCTCCCGCAGTAACGTCCGGATCGCCGCCGTTCCGTATCCCCGGCCGCGCGCCCACGGCTCGCCGATGAAGATGTCGATCCCGACCGCGCCGGGATCGACGGCGATCTGACGCGCGTAGTCCGGATGGTCGTCGATCACGTAGCACTGGATGTATCCGGCATCGCGGCCGCCGACCTGAATGATGTAGCCGCGAGTCGGCTCCTCGCCGGTGATCATGGGCAGGTAGGACGCCCGCAACGCGTCGAGCTCGGTCGAATCCTCCTGGTACCAGGGCGAGACGTCCGGGTCCTCCAGCCAGCGCTTCAACATGGGGATATCGGCCTCGCTCAGCGGCCGGAACCTGATCTCTGGGGGCATCTCGGGCATCTCCTCACGGCGGCTGGTAGCATGGTCCCGGCAGGTCACCATCATGCCGTATCCATGCAGTCCCCGGGGCACCTCATGCGTCAACGACAGCGTTCGCCGATCCTGAATCTCCTCCAGCTCGCCATCTTCGGGTTCATTTTCTGGCAGGTCTACCAGGGCATGTCCGGCGATCCGGGCGATTCACCCGCCACGGCGTTCGACAACACCTTCCGGACGATGCGGCTGATCATCATCGGAGCCATCGCGACGATCGCCCTCAACATCCTCTACCCGCTGGCGGCATGGGGCGTCAGAACGCTGCGAGCCCGCCAGGCGACGTGGTCGCCGGACGAGCGGCTCGTCGTGTCATCACCCACCGAGCCGGAGGGGCAGCCCCGCCATTGCCCCGGCTGCGGCGCCTCACTCTTCGACGGCGCGCCGGCGTGCCCATGGTGCGG
>JAEVYR010000027.1 GCA_023392645.1 Chloroflexota bacterium
ACCCTGCATCGCATCAATGCTCTCTCGCAACTGATCGCGCGCGTTCACGCCAGGAAGCGCTTTCCCGCCGGCGCGTCTCGACCTGCGCGAACCCGCCGCCGCTAGTCGTCGGTCATGTAGATCAGACTCGGGAGGAAGTTGTACCAGTGCATCACCTCGGATACGAGGTTCCGCAGCTCGTTGTCGCTCACGTCCGCCGGCAGCGGCCGGCGATCGCTGAACGGCGCCCCGCCGAACTTCTCCCATCCGGCGCTCGAGCGGTTGTCGGTTCGCGGCGACCGGCGGTACATCCGCGCCTGCAAGCCGTCCTGATCCTCGACGATGTAGACGGCGTGACTGGGATCGACCTCGAGCCCGATCATCGGCGGCCGTGGGGTATCGACCACAACCGGGTAGCCGTTCGGCACCCGGTTCTGGTATTGCTGGGCCGCCGCTCGCAGCATCGGCATCAGCCGCATTCGGATATTCTGGAATTCTTCGGACGCCACGCTCGGTACTCCCTGCTGTCGCGGGACGCGCATGTCCCGCCGCGCGGCCATCGGGTGGCCGGAATCGCTGCCCCGATTATGGAGCGAACCCGCCGTCCGTGTCCATATCGACCCGCCGGACCCGTTTCACGTGAAACGTCACCGCCGCTCGGCGGCGTTCTCCTCGGCGAGCTGGCTCGCGCGCGGGTCCCGCTGCCCGGCGTACTTGTTGCCCTTCTTCAGGCGGTACGGCGTGGTCACCGGCGAGCTCACCGGCTCGAACGAAAACGCGCACACGCGCATGCCCGGGTAGAGCGCGACCGCCATCCGGCCGAGATTGCTCAGCTCCATCGTCGCCGTGCCAACCCAGCCCGGTTCGAACAGCGCCGCGGTCGAATGGACCGTGATGCCCAGCCTGGCAATGCTCGACCGCCCTTCCAGTCGCGCCAGCAGGTCGTCCGGCAACTCCAGCGACTCGCGCGTGCTCGCCAGGGCGAAGTCGCCCGGCTGCATGATGAACGCCTCGCCGTCGGGCACCTCGATGGTGCGCATGGCCTCCCCGATCGATTGCGGGTGGCGCGGATCGATGTAGCTGAAGCGGCTGTGCTCGAACACCATGAAGGTGTTGCCGAGCGTGAAATCGACCGAGATCGACCCGAGCTGCTTTTCCAGATCGGGCGCCGGGTCGATCTTGATACGGCCGCTCTCCAGCGCCTTGCGAATATCCCGGTCGGAAAGCACCATGGCGTTACCTCTGCCCTCGACGTGCGGTCCAATATGCGGTCGCGCGATTGCGCCACGGCACATTGGACGATAATACTGTACGTACATTACCGCGCCCGGTGCCGCCCCGTCAACGCCCGCTCGTCCGCCCAACGACTCACATGTCATCCAGACGCCGGACGCCGCGATCGAGCACCGCCTCGTAGATGCGATATCCCTGATAGTCGCCGGACCGCCCGTTGCGGCCGGACCGTATCGCCGCATCCTTCAGGCGCAGGATCGCCAGGCGCTCCTCCGGCGAGGCGACGCGCACGCGATCGCGCAAGGCAATGTCGGGACGCGGCGCGGACATCGGAAAGAACCAGCAGTCGACGTCCCACCGTAGCGCATCCCGCACCTCGCCGGCGTCGTAGTGGATGCCGCAGGAGAACCCATCCGCCTCCGACCGACCCGTGCCGTTGAACCCGCCGTGCTCGTTCGACCAGCGCAGCTTCTTCACGCGAGGATGCCCGGCAAGCGGCCGGAGCACGTCCCAGATCATCCCGGGATTAAGCGAGGCACATAGGACATCGAGGTCGATGTCCTGCTTGAGCGCCAGACCGAATGCTGCGCTGCCGACCAGCTCGACGCGACCGATTGGCGTGAACAGCTCCGGCAGCCCGAGATCGGCCAGTACCTGTTCGGCCTCTCGACTGAGTCCTTCCGCGCAGGCCAACAATTCGCCGTCACGATCGACCATGGCGTCTCCATTCACAAATCCTCGTACCGGCGCACACCACGGTCCAGCACCGCCCGGTAGATGTGAACGCCCTGCAGCTCGGCCGATGACCCGTACCGTCCATCCCGCATGGCCGCATCCTTCAGCTGCAGGATCGCCAGTCGCTCCTCATCGGTCGCCGTCAGCAGCCGCTCGCGCATCGCGGATGCGGGTCCAGGCTCAGCCGCGGGGTAGAACCAGAGATCGAGCTTCCACACTTCCTCCTCGCGCACTTCGCCGGAGTAGTAGTGCACCCCGCAGTAGTAGAGGAACGCCGGTTCGGCCCGTTCCATGCTCGCGAGCCAGCCACTGGCGTCAGACCAGCGCAGCTTTTTCACACGCGGATGCCCGGCGAGCGGCCGGAGGGCGTCCCACATCGCGCCGACATCCCCGTCGCGGCAGAGCGCATCGATATCGATGTCCCTGGTCAGCGCCAATCCACACGCGGCACTGCCCAGGATCTCGGCCCGACCCAGCGAAGAAAGCCCCTCGGGCAACCCGAGATCGGCCAGCACGGCGTCGGCGTCCCGCTTCAGCACCGCCGCGCGTCGCAGCAGCTCGCGATCTCGCCCCTCAGGCTCCATCGCGCCTCCCTTCCGGCCTTGCTCCCCGCACCGATGATAGCGGGGCAGGGGAAGGGTTGACATCTCCCGATCGGCAGGTGTACTGTAT
>JAEVYR010000038.1 GCA_023392645.1 Chloroflexota bacterium
CTTCTGGAGGTCTTCCCGCAGCGAGTGGTAGATGACCTCGGATTCGTACTGGGCGCCGACGCCGGCCAGGAACTTCTTCTCGGCCTCGGGGATGCCGAGCTTGTCGAAGGTGTCCTTGATGTACGCCGGCACCTCATCCCACGACTTGCCCTGCCTGTCGGTGGCGCGGACGTAGTAGTAGATGTCCTGCAGGTCGAGCTCGTGCAGCGCCGGGCTGCCCCAGTTGGGCATCGGCCGCTTCTCGAAATGCTCGTACGACTTGAGGCGGAACTCCCGCATCCAGTCGGGCTCGCCCTTCATGCGCGAGATTTCTTCGACGATCTCGCGGTTGAGGCCCTTCTTCGACTTGAAGACGTAGTCTTCCTCGTCGCGAAAGCCGTACTGGTATTCGCCGATATCGACTTGTGGCTTCGGTGTCGCAACCATGTGGTGCTCCTTCGGAAACGTGATGCGCGGCCTGCCGTCCCGCGTGAGGGCCGGGACAAGCCGGGCCCGTACGGGAGGGGCTGGTCCCCTCCCTCGCGACGACTTACGCCGTCGCGGCAACCTCGCCGCGCAGCTTCTCGTAGCCCTTCGCCTCGAGCTCGCCGGCCAGCTCCGGTCCGCCGCTCTGGACGATCCGGCCCTCCATCATGATGTGGACGTGATCCGGCTTGATGTAGTTGAGCAGCCGCTGGTAGTGCGTGATCAGCAGCACGCCCATCTCGTCGCCGGCGAGGTTGTTGACGCCCTCGGAGACGATGCGGAGCGCGTCGATGTCGAGCCCGGAGTCGGTCTCGTCGAGGATGGCCATGGTCGGCTCCAGCAGCGCCATCTGCAGGATCTCGGCGCGCTTCTTCTCGCCGCCCGAGAAGCCCTCGTTGAGGTAGCGCGTCGCGAACGACTCGTCCATCTTCAGCAGGGCCATCTTCTCGCGCATGAGCTTGCGGAACTCGCGCGGAGCCATCTTCTTGACCTCTTCGCCCTCGCCGGCGGCGCGCTCGGCGCGCGCGTTGCGGACATTGGCGACCGCCATCCGAAGGAAGTTGGCCATCGAGACGCCAGGGATCACGGTCGGGTACTGGAAGGCGAGGAAGATGCCAAGCTGGGCGCGCTCGTCCGGCTCCAGCTCGAGGATATCCTCGCCCATGAAGCGAATCGAGCCTTCGGTGACTTCGTAGGAGGGGTGACCGGCGAGAACGTTGGCGAGCGTGCTCTTGCCGGAGCCGTTCGGGCCCATCAGCGCGTGGATCTCACCCATGTTGATGGTGAGGTTGACGCCCTTGAGGATCTCGGTGTCCTCGATGGAGGCGTGGAGGTTTTCGATTTCGAACATGGGAACCTGCTGCGAATTTGCCATGGTGACGTGCTTTGTCCTCCGTCATCCGCGAGTCCCGCCCGATGCGGGCCCGCCTGCGACCAGTCGTGGGTGCCGGCTGGTGCCGGCGCGCCTGCTCAGGCGCTGGTGGCGTCCGCCTCGCGGGCGGGAAGCCGAGCCTGGCATTCGGGGCAGATGCCCACGAACAACGTGTGGTGGTGGTCGATGTCGTACCCGGGGCGGTCGCCGGCCACGTGCTGCGCCAGCAGTGCCACGGGCACCTCGACATCCTCGATCGCCCCGCAAACCGAGCAGTGCACGTGGTCGTGCCGGTCGGTCCGCCGGTCGAAGCGGCTGGCCTGATCCGCGAAGGTGAGCTCCTGGATCAGGCTGTGCTCGGCGAGCAGGTGAAGGGTGCGGTAGACCGTGCCGTAGGCGATCGACGGATACTCGCGCCGCACGCGCTCGTAGATCTCGGCGGCGGTGAGGTGGCTATCGGCCTCCTCGACGACGCGGAGAATGATGGCGCGCTGCGTGGTGTTCCGAAACGAAACCTTGGGGGTCATGATCGACGTCCTTCTGTGCCGCTGGAACTCATTCCGCCGCCATTTGACAGCAACTCCTGAATAGGAATGAGTCTCATTTCCACACGCCCAAAGTTTACCACGCCACTCGGGATTGGATCGACCTGGGGGAGTGCCGGCGCGGCGTCGCCGGAATCATTGTCGCGGATCAATCCCGACCAGTCAAGTCAGATTTAACAGCCCTGCCGGACCGCCCCCGCCCCACCTGAAGGCCTCGGTGATGGCGTTTCGGGCAAGGGTGCGCGCTGCGCTTGAGAATCCCGTCGCGCCGGAGTAGAGTTCGGCAATACCGTTTGGGTCCCCACCGACAATCCACATCCCCGACTGGAGTTGAGCAATGGAGCATCAGCGATTCGAGGATCTCACCCGTGGGCTGGCAACGGCGCGCTCGCGCCGCGATGCCGTCAAGATGTTTTTCGGGGCCCTCCTGGCCGGAGGAGCGGTCGCCGCGCAGCGGGGCGGTGTGGCCGCCCAGGATACCTGCGCGACCGACGATGACTGTGACACCGGGATCTGTTGCGCAGGAGCCTGCCGCGATATCGAGTGCTGTATCGATGAGGCCGACCCGAATGCTCGCTGCCCGGAAGGGACGAGCTGCTTCGAAGGCGTCTGCGATCCGATCGATGACTCCGTCGCCTGCGCGACCGACGACGACTGCGAAACCGGCATCTGCTGTGCCGGGTTCTGCCGCGATATCGAATGCTGCATCGACGAGGCGGATCCGAACGCGCGCTGTCCGGAGGGCACAAGCTGTTTCGAGGGCGTGTGCGATCCAGTGACCGAGCCGGGCGCCTGCGCCGCTGACGAGGAGTGCGGCGAGGGCGAGATTTGCTGCGCGGGGTTCTGCCGCGCGATCGAGTGCTGCATCGATGAGGAGGACCCGAACGCCCGCTGCCCCGAGGGCACGAGCTGCTTCGAGGGCGTCTGCGACCCGATTGAAGATGGCGGCCAGCAGGATGACGGGACGGGCGGCAAGAAGCCGCCGGTGGTGGCGCTGCCATCGACCGGCTCGGGCCCGGCCTCGGGCGGCTCGTCGATGCTCGGCGCGATCCTCACCGGTGGCGCGGCCGTCGCCGCCGGTCTCGGCATCCGCGCCCGCCGCATCCAGCCGGCCGAGGCGGAGGAGGCCGATCGGTAGACTGGCGCACGCGATCCGGGCGCCAATTTAGCGACGGACATGCTGAAACCGACGAGCCCGCCCACGCCTTGGGCGGGCTCGTCGCGGTCCTGCCGGCCAGTGTCAACTTGTCGGGTTCGAGAACACCAGCACGGTGCCCCACGGGTCGCGGAGGATGAGCGTCCGGTCGCCCCACCATTGATCGGTCGGCGCCTGGACGATCTCGACGTCGGTCTTACCTGACACCTGCGCGTGCAGGACGTCGACGCTGTCCCGCAGATGGAAGTAGAGCCGCACGTGGCCGCTCCCCTCCCCGGCGGCGCCCAGCGCCATTGCCGGGTCGCGGGTGATCAGCACCGCCGCGCCGTCGAGCGATGCCAGGCAGACGCTCGCCCGGCCCGCCTCGTCGTGCCCGAAGACCGTGACCGCGCAGCCGAGCCGATCGCGGTACCACGCCATCGCCGCTTCGATATCGTCCACCCACAGCATCGGCTGAACATCGCTATCCGCCACGAGTGTCCTTCCCCTCAGGGCGGACTGCGTCGAGGATCGCCTGGCCCTCGTCGCTCATGCGCCACGCCCAAACCGAAATTTCCGGCGGCTCGACGCCGTGCGAGGACAGCACCGTCCGGATCTGGCTGCGGTGCTCGGTGGCGTGGTGAATGATCTGCGCCAGCAGGAACGATGTCGTGAGGTCGAACGCCTCGCCATCGTCGATGTCGACGAAGAACGCATCCTCCGTCAACCCGTCGACATAGCCGATCAGCGCGGTGCCAGCGGCATTGGCCACCCGTCGCAGCGCCGCCCAGCCCTCGAACTCGCCATCGTCGTCGATCTGCGGCACATCCGGCGCGTCGGGGATGATCCTCACGTAGTCGGCGTCGGCCGAGACGAGATGGCGGATGGTGGAGAGCGCGTCGCCGTAGACGCCCGGAGCGGCGTAGCGGAGCTGCTCGTCGGTGAGCGTCGCGAGGAAGTCGATCAGCGTCAGGTTCGACCATCGATGGTGGCGGTAGAGGTTCGCCCAGATGTTCATGGTTCGAATCTCTCTTGTGGCCGCGCTCGGGCATTCGGCGTCAGTCTTCGAAGTGACTCGCAGCCTCCATGCGCTTGTGCAGGATGCGAATCACCAAAATGGAGTCTGGAGATGTTCTGATAATAGACCACGTGTGAGCCTGTAGCTTGCTTGCGTAGCCCTGGCTGAACGTTTCTTGCGTCTCTGCCACCTGACAGTCCGTTGGCGAGCGAAGTGCATGTCTCAAGGATTTGGCCAATAGATGAATCCGCCTGGTCTATGTCCCAGCGACGTGCTGTAAACTGCCAAATCTCCCGAAGATCCGTATTCGCTCGATGCGTAAAATCGACCTCCTTCATCCTTTCCACTCAGCGTGCATGTCCTGAAGGAAAGTGTCGAGGTCGATAGGTCCCGCCACTCCACTCTTTTCGCCTTCGACCAGCGCTGCCCGGAGCGCTTCGAGCCGAGCTTCACGCTCTTCGAGCAAACCGAGCGCCTCTTGGACGACCTCGCTCACCGACTCGTAACGGCCAGTCTCGATCTGGTCGCCGACGAACTTCTCGAAATGATCACCGAGTGCAACTGGTGTGTTTCGTGCCATGGTCGACACTCCTTCTCCAATCACTTCTTTTTGGAAGCAGGGGGGCGTCTCGTCCCGATTGAGGCATCTGTTTTCAGCCGCCTACGGGCAGAAATGCGGACTCGGCTGGTGGCCTCTCTTCACTCTTTCACCGACCTCTCGATCGATCTTTTCCCAGAACGCATCGTTCATTTCGTAGACCTGACCGTTCAATATCTGGTCCCGCCCATGTGCGATTTGCTCACGCAGCCAGCCCATCTGGCGCTGGTGCGCTTCGAGCATGCGCAGTCCTTCTTCGACGACGTCGCTTGCGGAGCCGAAGTGACCGGACTCGACTTGCTGGCTGACGAACCTCTCGGACTGCTCGGTGAGTGTCACCGATGTGGTGCGTGCCATGTCATAACCTCCTCGTTGGACTGATTCTATCAACACCAGCGGTCGGTCAGGGCACGATCGTCGGTCGCACCTCGTCCCACGTCCAGCCGTCGAGCTCGGGCGGCTCGATGCCGTGCGACGAGAGAATGGTGCGGATGTGGTTGCGGTGCTCGGCCCCGTGATCGAGCATCTGCACCACCGAGAACGCGACCGATCCACGCTCCTCGCTGCCGTCCCGCCGGCGGTAGCTGAAGGTGAGGTCGTCCGGCCAGCGCTCGACCACCCGGTGCCAGGCTTCGCCGGTGCGCCGCAGCGATGCACGCAACATCGCGACGCTCGGCAGTGTGTCTGTATCGCCTTCGAACTCGAGCGTGATGCCGGATTCCGGGATGCGGCTGAGATAGACGATTTCGGCGTCCGCCAGATGCACCAGCGTGTCGTGCACCGGACCGAAGGTGCCAGACCCGGTCAGCGCCAGTTGCTCCGGCGTCAGGGTCTCGCAGAACCCGTAGAGCACGTCGTTGGCCCAGGTGTGATGATCGATGATGGATCGCAGGATCGTGCTCACGATGCCGACTCCCGCGCTTCCTGCCACGCCCACACCGAGAGGTCGGGTTCGGTGGTCCCCTCGTCGATATCGTGCGCGACGCCATGCGCGGCGAGCGTGGTGCGGATGTGTGTGCGGTGCTCGGCGCCGTGCTCGACCACCTGGGTCACAATGTCCGAGAGCGGGAGGTGGTGCATTTCCCCTTCCCACTCGACGTCCAGCAGGCGGTTGTCCGGGTGCCGGTCGACGAGCTCGCGCCACGCCGCCGCGGTTCGCGCCAGCACCGGGCGAACGCTGGCAAGCTCGCGCGGAACCTCGCCGCTGAGAATGGTGGTGGTGATGCCAGTGGGCACGCCGCCCCGGTCGATCAACCCGAGGTAGTGCTCCTCGTTCAACGCGATGTGCACCAGGGTCGCTTCGGTGCCGCCGAAGGTGCCCGGCACGGCCAGCGCGAGCTGCTCCGGGGTGAGTCCCTCGCAGTAGGTCAGCAGCGTCTCGTTGGCCCAGATGTGATGCTCGATGAGGTCCCGGAGGATCGTCTTCACAGCGCCATCGCTCCTTCCGATTGACCGGCGGCCACCAGGTGCGGCCGCCAGCCGCCAGTCTCCCGCATCCACGCATCCTCGTCGAACAGGTGCCAGGCGATGCCGAACGGGTCGTGGACGATGGCGACCAGCGCATCGGTCCACGCCACTTCCGGCCGGGTCACGCGGGAGGCCAGGTGCGCCGTGGTCAGCCCCCGCGCGAGCGCCTCGCAGCGGCGGGAGACGATCTGGATCGCGCGGTGCCCCGTCGCGTGCGCGACCTCATCGTCGCAGCCCTCGTCGACGAGCACGAACGGGCAGCCGTCCCATGCCATCCCGGCCATGATCGCGGGACCCATATCGCCGCGGCGGTGGACCCAGTCGATCGTGAAGCCGGTCACCCCGGCGTAGAATCGCAAGGCATGGTCGAGGCAGCCGATGCCGATGGTGGGGACGATCGCGGCCATGGAAGATGCTCCAGTACGTACACAAGAACGAATGTTCGTATTCTAGTCGTTCGTGCCGGAATGTCAAGAACGGCATGGCCCGCGAGTGGCAGGGTCGTGAACCTGCGTCGGTCCTCCACCGGCATCGGCCAGCGGTTCTGGAACAGCATCACCAGGAGCGCAGGGCATGAGCGATGAGCGGGAGTCGAACGAGACGGCCGGCAATCCCGGGTGGCGGCTGGAGCGGCGGGTGACGACGCCGGCGGAGCACCGGCGACTCGCCGAGGCAGTCGGGTGGGGTGACGGCTTCGACTGGTCGTCGCTGCCGGCGTCGCTCGATGCATCGCTGTTCGGCGTCGTCGCGCTCGCCGGCGAGGACGTCATCGGCATGGGCCGCCTCGTCGGCGACGGCGTGAAGTACTTCTACGTGCAGGATGTCGCCGTCGACCCGGCGTGGCAGGGACGCGGCGTCGGCCAGGCCATCGTCGAGGCGCTGCTGGCGTGGGTCGGGACCGTCGCGCCGTCGACCGCGTTCGTCGGCTTGTTCGCGACCGAGGCGGCGATGCCCCTCTATCGCCGCAACGGCTTCGGCACCGAGGGGCTCAAGGGCATGGCCCGGCTCATCGACCCGGCCGGCGACCAGCGGCCGTAGTGCCGCCCCTGTGGCGGCCCGCGACGGACGGTGAACACGACGCGCCACCCACGATCATGGCGTTGAGGGTCGTCAGCCCGCCAGCGCGCGGAGGGCCGCCTCCGGCTCGCGGGCGATGACACGGATGAGTGTCCGTGCCGTTTGATTCGGCGAGCTAACGCCCTGTTCCCAATCGCGCAGCGTCCCGAGGGGAATGCGGAACTGCCTGGAGAACTCCTCCTGGGTCATGTCGAGCCGAGCACGGAGACTCTTGAGGTAGTCTCCGCCCCACATCGCGGCGATCTCTTCCTCCGTCTCCGGAGCGCTGTCGGGATCCGCGAGCGCGTTGGCCTCGATCTCTTCCTCCGTCATGGCGTCGAGGCGGGCCCAATCGGTCCCATCCTCTTCATCGAACGGTTTCGTCGTCCCATCTGGCAACACCTGTACGACGGTACCGTCAGCGAGGAGCATCGCCCTGATTGTTGTAGTCTCGTCGCTCATTCCTGCGACTCCTTCGTGCCGAGATGATCCTGCGAAGAGGTCCACGGTCTGTGAAGACCACCGTGATGAACAGTCCGTCCACAATCCCCACTGACTTGAAGCGCTCTTCTCCGTATTCGGGTTTCGTGACGTCGGTCGTTGAAGCTTGGGGATCGTCGAAGACCCGAATGGCTTGCCTGAAGGTAATGCGGTGTTTCATCAGATTTGAGGCCGCTTTTGGCGGGTCCCAATCGAACTGCATCAGCCTCTCCGGTATCATTCTACTACTGGTAGCCAGTAGCAGGAAGATGGCCAATCAGGAGCGCTTCATCCACGGGTCCAGCGCGTCGCGGAGACCGTCACCGAGGAAGTTGAACGCCAGCACCGTCAGCGACAGCGCCGCCGCCGGGAAGATCAGCATGTATGGGTGCGCCCGCATCTGCGGGATCGCCTCGCTGATCATCAGCCCCCAGCTCGGCATCGGCGGGATCACCCCCAGCCCAAGGAAGCTGATCCCCGCCTCGTAGAGGATCGCGCCGGGGATGCCCAGCGTCGCCGCCACCACGATCGGCGCGATCGTGTTCGGCAGCAGGTGCCGCCGCATAATCGTGCCGTGGCCGGCGCCGATCCCCCGCGCCGCCTCGACGTACTCCTTTTCCTTGAGCGACAGGGTGTTGGCCCGCACGATCCGCGCGATCGTCAGCCAGCTCACCAGGCCGAGGCCGATGTAGACGCCGATCAGCCCGCCGGTGGTGCGGTCGAAGTCGGCCAGCACGCCCGCGAGCCCGCCCGGATCCTGCCCGAATTGCCCGCGCAGGAACGTCATGATCAGGATCACGAACAGCAGGTTCGGCATCGCGTAGAGCACGTCGACGATGCGCATGATCGCCATGTCGAGCTTGCCGCCGACGTAGCCCGCCAGCAGCCCCGCCGGCACGCCGATCAGCAGGATCACCGCCTGCACGACGATGCCCACCGTCAGCGACACCCGCGCCCCGAAGATCAGTCGCGTCATCAGGTCGCGGCCGAGCTGGTCGGTGCCCATCGGGTGCGCCCAGCTCGGACCCTGCAGCGACACGGAGGTGTCCTGGTCGGCGTAGGTCTGCGGCAGCAGGTAGGGCACGACGATCGCGACGATGGCCAGCGTGACGATGAACCACGCCGAGATGACGGCCAGCTTGTTCTTGCGGAACTGCCGCCACGCGCTCGACCAGAACGAATCGACCTGCTTCAGGTCGCGCTCGACCATCGCGGGCGACAGCGGTTGGGGACGTGGGGATGTCGTGGTCGCCGCCATGGATCGTGGGATTCCTCCGGGGTGATGGGCGTGTCACGCGGACGAGAGTCGACATGGAGTCGACCCGTACGGGCGATCCTCGTGATCGCCCCGGATCGTCATGTTCAGCGCTCGGCGATGCGCGGGTCGAGCAGCGGGTACAGCAAATCGACGATCAGGTTCATCACCGAGATCACGAAGCCGAACAGCAGCACCGTGCCGAGAATGACTGGGTAATCCCGCTCGGTGATGCTGGAGACGAAGTACCGCCCCAGCCCCGGCACCCCGTAGACCGTCTCGACGAAGAACGATCCGGTGATGATATCGGCCAGGATCACGCCCGACACCGTCAGCACCGGGATCAGCGCGTTCCGGATCGCGTGGCGGACCACCACCGCTCGCTCGTTCAACCCCTTCGCCCGCGCCGTGCGGACATAATCGGCCGAGAGCACGTCGAGCATGCTCGACCGCGTGTACCGCGCCAGCACCGCCGCCGGGTAAAGCGCCAGCGCGACCGCCGGGATGATCACCTTCAGGCTGAAGACGCCGTCCCACCCCTGCGTTGGCAACCAGTGAAGCTGGCTCGCCAGCAGCAACACCAGCAGTGAGACGACGACGTACGACGGCGTCGAGATGCCGATGATCGCCACGAAGCTGGTGATGTAGTCGATCACAGAGTTGTGCCGCAGCGCGCCGATCGTGCCCAGCGTGATGCCGACCGTCAGCGCGATCGCCATCGACACGAGCCCGAGCTTGAGCGACACCGGGAAGGTGTCGCCGATGATGTCGGTGACGGTGCGCGAGCGCTGCGTCAGCGACGGGCCGAAATCGCCCTGCAGCACGTTGGTCAGGTAGCTGGTGTATTGCTTCCAGAGCGGGTCGTTGAGCCCATAGGCCTCGTTGAGCCGCTCCAGCACCAGGGGCGGCACCGGCTTGTCGCCCTGCCCCCACGGGCTGCCGGGGGTGGCGTGCACGAGGAAGAAGGTGAGCGTGTAGATCGCGAGCAGCGTCGGGATCAGCAGCAGCACGCGCCGGATGATGTAGGTGCCGCGGGAGTTCATCGAAAGCGCATCCGTTCAGGCAGCATCGCGAATGACCATGCACGGGCCGGTCTCGTGCCGGCCCGTAACGGCGACGTGAAGTGGCGCCAATCCGTAGACCCGGGCCGTGGTGCCCGGCTGCGCGAAACGCAGTCGGACAGGCGGATGTGGTCGATGAGGCGATCAGCGTCGTCCGGGTAACCCCGGGGCGTTTGCGGCCCGGGGTGATGCCCGCCCATTCGCAGGGCGGGCCTGCCGGTATCGCAGTGATCGACAGCGATCCGAACGATGGCTGCGTCTCCGCATCCACCGAGTCCCTACTCCGCCGCGATCTTCACCGTGTGCAGGTAGACCAGCGACAGCGTCGACTGGAAGTAGAGGTCGCGCACGTTCTCCTTCACCGCCCGCACCGCCTTGCCGCGGAACATCGGGATGATCGGCGACTCCTCGACCAGGATCCGCTCGGCGTCCTGGTACTGCTGAATGCGCGACGCCTCGTCGGTGTTGGTGACCGCCTCGGCGCACAACGCATCGTATTCCTCGTTCACCCAGTGCGTGCGGTAGTGGTCGGCCTGGCTGGTGAAGTTCTGGTTGTGCCAGTTCGACGGGTCGACGAAGTCCGACCCCCACGAGCCCGTGTAGACGCCGTACGGCTGCGTCTCGCGGGAGGCGCGCCAGTCGATGTAGGTGGTGTCCTCGATCGGGTTGAGCGTGACGGTGATGCCGAGCGCGTCCTGCCACGTCGCCTGCAGGTACTCGGCGACCGTCTTGTTGCGCGCCGGCGAGTTCTGGTAGGTGATCTCGAGCTCGACCGACGCCGGGTCGATGCCCGCCTGCTCCAGCAGCGCGACCGCCTCCTCCGTGCTCTCGGTGAGCACGGTCTCGCCATCGATGCTCCCGGGGATATCGGGCGACACGATCGTGTAGGCCGGGATGTACTGGCCGCGCAGCACGGTGTTGGCGAGCTCGTCGCGGTTGAACGACTTCCACAGCGCCTGGCGGAACTCGATGCTGTCGGTCGCCGGGTTCGAGCAGTCGCAGGGCAGGAAGAAGCAGTTGGACATCGGGAACTGGATGAGGTTCCCGGCGATCGACGGGTCCTCGAGGATGCGGTCGAGGTCGGGCCCCTGGGGCTCGGCGTAATCGATCTCGTCGTTCTCGAAGGCGATGAACGCCTGCGTCGTCGGGTCCTCGAAGATCGTGTACTCGGCGCTGGTGAGCGTCGGCGCCGGGCCGGCGGCGTAATTCGGGTTGGCGACCAGGATGATGCTCTGGTCGTGGTTCCACTGGTCCATCACGAACGGCCCGTTGGAGACCGACTGCTGGCCGGGGTCGGTCCAGCCGTCGCCAAGCTCGTCGATGATGTGCTTCGGCACCGGGAAGTAGGTCCAGGTCGCGGCGATGCGCGGGAAGAAGACGGTCGGCCCGGTGAGGGTGACCTTGAGGGTGGTGTCGTCGACCGCCTCGACGCCGAGCTGGTCCAGCTCCATCTCGCCGTTGGCGATCGCCTCGCCGTTCTTGAGGTAGTACAGGGCGGGCATGTACTCGGAGAGCGTGTTGGGGTCGAGCACGCGCCGCCAGCTGTAGACGAAGTCCTCGGCGGTGATCGGCGTGCCGTCCGACCACTGCGAATCCGGCTTCAGGGTGAAAGTGAACTCGCTCGAATCGTCGTTGGCCTCCCAGCTCTCGGCGACGCGACCGACGACATCGCCGGTCATCTGGTCGATGCCGGTGAGCCCCTCGTAGGTGTTGAAGAGGATATGCAGATCGCCATCCTCGCCGTAGCTCACGGCGGGGTCCAGGGTGGTCGGCTCCTCGATCGCCAGCCGCATCACCTGCTCGTCGGCGAGCGGCCCGTCGTAGGGCTCGGCGTTGGTGCCATACGTCGTCGCGGTGGCGGCCGCGGGGGTGGCCTGGGCGGCGGCGCGCAGCGGCGTCAGGCCGAAGCCGGCGAGCGCGCCGGAGGCGAGCATCCCCTGCATGAAGCGGCGGCGGTCGGCCTGCTTTTGCGTCAGGCGGCGGCCTGCGCGGGTCAAGAAATACGCGTCATGTGCGTCGTGCCGGGCGTCAGTCATCGTGCATCCTTCCAGATGGTGACGAAAGTGGCTGGTCTCCCGAATCGCCGCGCGATGGCGGTGATCTAGGGTCCCTGGGTCCCGATGTGCGGTTGGGGAAGGGTAGCAGCGCCGGCGGTACGGGTCAACAGCAGTTCGCGCGGCGTGTTCTGCCTGACAATCGGTGAGTCGGGCACACCGGATCGCGGTGGCCGGGTTCGTCGTGGGTGCCAGCCACGATTCTCATGAGCCTGCGAAACAAGGGCATCCCCCGCCCGGGGCGCAGGCCCCGGCGCGGGATGCCACCCGCTTCACGACTTTTGTGAATGGTGAGCGATGCGATCGGACAATCGCGGCCGCGCGTTCGCGCTACGCCGGCTCGGCCGGCATCTCGTCCTCGTCACGCGTCTTGCGCAGCGAGAAGATCGCCGCCACCCCGATCGTCACCACGATCACCACCAGCGACAGCCACGTCGGAATCTCGGGGATCGATTCGATGTGGTGACCGCCGTTGATGAAGGGCAGGTCGTTCTCGTGCAGCGCGTGCACGATCAGCTTCGCGCCGATCCAGATCAGGATGAACGCCAACCCGTACGACAGGTAGACCAGCCGCTCCAGCAACCCGCCCAGCAGGAAGTAGAGGTTGCGAAGACCGAGCAGCGCCCACGCGTTGGCCGTGAACACGATGTACGGCTCCTGCGTCAATCCGAAGATCGCCGGGATCGAGTCGAACGCGAACAACAGGTCGGTCGAGCCGATCGCCAGCATCACGATCGCCATCGGCGTGATGTACCGTCGACCCTGATGCTTCACCGTGACCCGATCGCCGACATATCCCTCCGTCACCGGGAACACCCGGCGCACGGAGCGGATGAACGCGTTCTCCGTATATTCCTCGTCGTCGCTCCCCTCGCCGCGCGCCAGCTTCCAGCCGGTGTAAAGGAGGAAGACGCCGAAGATGTAGAACACCCAGCTGAAGTTCTCGATGATCGCCGCGCCCAGCGCGATGAAGATACCGCGCAGCACGATCGCCACGGTGATGCCCACCAGCAGCACCTTCTGCTGGTATTCCTTCGGCACCGCGAAACTGGACATGATCAGCAGGAAGACAAAGAGATTGTCGATCGAGAGACTGTACTCGGTCAGGAAGCCGGCGTAGAACTCCAGCCCGCGATCCGGACCCCACAGGGTCCAGAGGGCGCCGCCGAACGCGACCGCCATGCCGACGTAGAAGAGGGTCCACAGCCCGGCCTCCCTGACGGTCGGTGTGTGCGGGCTGCGGACGTGGGTGTAGAAATCGAAAGCGACCAGGCCGATCACGCCGAGAATCGTGACCGCCCAGATCCAGACCGGAACATCCATGTGCGCGAGGTAACCTCCGGGTGCGGGAAACGGCAAGCCATCCCGACCGGGTCTCTTCCCTCGCGCCGGCGTGTCGGCCGGCTGGCGTCGCGGCGCCGGATCCGCGTGGGACCGTGGTGACGACGCCGCAGCTTTCGGAATACTCCCCCGAATGGGCTGATCTCAAGTGTACATCGCATCGCGATGTCCGGGGCATCAGCGCGCCGGTGATTATGCCTCGTCGGCGTGGGAGTGCTGCGCAGGGGCCGGGAGCTCGCTGGGCGGTTCGTCTTTCGTCTTTCGCAGCGAGAAGACCGCGGCGAGCGTGATCGTGCCGACGATCACCAGCAGCGACAGCCAGGTCGGGATCTCCGGAATGAACGTCACGTGCTCGCCGCCGTTGATGAACGGCAGCTCGTTCTTGTGGAGCGCGTGGATCACCAGCTTGATGCCGATCCACACCAGGATGAACGCCAGCCCGTACGACAGGTAGACCAGCCGCTCCAGCAACCCACCGAGCAGGAAGTAGAGCTGTCGCAACCCGAGCAGCGCCCACGCGTTCGCCGTGAAGACGATGTACGGCTCTTCCGTCAGCCCGAAGATCGCCGGGATCGAGTCGAACGCGAACAACAGGTCGGTCGAGCCGATCGCCAGCATCACGATCGCCATCGGCGTGATGTACCGGCGGCCGTTCTGGATGACGAACATCCTGTCGCCTACATATCCCTCCGTGACCGGAAAGATGCGGCGGACGAAGCGGATGAAGGCGTTCTCGTTGTACTCGTCTTCCTCATCGCTGCCGGAGTTGGCCAGCTTCCAGCCGGTGTAGAGCAGGAAGATGCCGAAGATGTAGAACACCCAGCTGAAGTTCTCGATGATCGCCGCGCCCAGCGCGATGAAGATACCGCGCATAACGATGGCGATCGCCACGCCCAGCAGCAACACCTTCTGCTGGTACTGCTTCGGCACCGCGAAGGTCGACATGATCAGCAGGAAGACGAAGAGGTTGTCGACCGAAAGGCTCTTCTCGGTCAGGAAGCCGGCGAAGTACTCGAGGCCGTGGTCGCCGCCCCAGACCCACCACAGCCCGACGCCGAACACGAGCGCCAGCCCGATGTAGACCGCCGACCAGATGCCGGCTTCCTTCAGCGTGGGCTCATGCGGCGTTTTGACGTGGGAGTAGAAATCGAAGACCAAGAGCGCGGCGACACCGATGATCGTCGCGGTCCAGACCCATAGTGGGACATCCATCGTGAAACGAGACCTCCAGGTAGTGGGACCGTAAAAATCCTTGCCACCCGGGTCTCTTCCTCCACGACCGCCGTTCTCGGCATGCGTCGCGTTCGTCGGTGCCGGATCCGTTCAGGATCGTGGTGACGACACCGGCGATGACGGAATACTCCCCCGCTCAGGCTCATACCAGTCTACGAGATTGTGAAAATTCGCGCAATTGTCCGCGCGGGTCACTTCGGCACCCCGGAACGCACGCCGGCGACGCTGCGCGTGTCTCGACGGCATCGCGCCGTCCTCGCGCTGGCGGCGTCCCAGCACGTTGGGTGCCAGCCGTCGGTCCGGATGGGTTTCTGGCGCGGAGCCCGCGGAGAGCGTATCGTTTCCGGGTATTCCCCGCGCACCGGATGCGCTTCGAATGCTGCGACCGACCGGACTGGATCTTCCTGAAGGAGACCCACATTGGCCGAACTGCTCACCGATCCACAGGTGTGGACCGCATTACTCACGCTGACCGCGCTCGAGATTGTGCTCGGTGTCGACAACATCGTCTTCATCTCGATCCTGACGGATCGCCTGCCGCACAACCAGCGCGACAGGGCGCGCGTGATCGGCCTCGGCGCCGCCATGGTCATGCGCATCCTGCTGCTCTTCGCGATCAAGTGGATCATTGGCCTGACCGAGCCGTGGTTCGAGATATTCAGCCACGAGTTCTCCGGGCGCGACCTGATCCTGCTCGCCGGTGGCTTCTTCCTCATCTACAAGGCGACCACGGAGATTCACGAGAAGCTGGAAGGGTCCGAGCACTCCGCCGCCGAGTCGGCGGCCGCGTCCTTCGCCGGCGTGATCGCGCAGATCATGTTGCTCGACATCGTCTTCTCGCTCGATTCGGTGATCACCGCCGTCGGCATGGCCGACGACATCGAGGTCATGATCGCCGCCGTGGTGATCGCGGTTGGCGTGATGCTGTGGGCCTCCAAGCCGCTGGCCGACTTCGTCCAGCAACACCCGACGGTCAAGATCCTGGCGCTGAGCTTCCTGATCCTGATCGGCTTCTCGCTGGTGGCCGAGGGCTTCGAGCAGCATATCCCGAAGGGGTACATCTACACGGCGATGGCATTCTCGGTGGTTGTCGAGATGATCAACCTGCGGGTTCGCGCGGTGTCGGACGAAGGACGCGCGCCGGTGCACCTGCGCCCCGGTTTCGCCGGCGAGCGTGCCGTCGGACGCGCCGGCGCCAGCACCACCGCTCCGGAGGCGTAGCGCGCTGGTCCCGCAGAGGGGCCAGGCACCTGAGCCGAGGCGTTTCGGACAGCCGTGAAATGGATGTCATTCTGAGCCGAAGCG
>JAEVYR010000424.1 GCA_023392645.1 Chloroflexota bacterium
GTCGATGACGACGCGGCCCACGTCTTCGCCACCGAGCACGGCAGCGACTGAAATCCCGACTGGTATCGCAACGTCGTCGCCAATCCGGATTTCGTGATCGAGCTCGGCACGAAAGCCATACCGGTCCGCGCCAGCACCCTGCTTGGCGAGGAGCGGGAGGCGATGCTCGCGCGCTGGATCGCGCGGGTGCCGATGGTCGCCGCGGTGTTCGACCGCACCCCTCGGGTCGTGCCGGTGGTCAGACTTGCCTTCCGGCGCGATTCCTGACGTCGCGACCGTACGTATCGCCCGGCCGGAACTCACTACAATAGGTCGGTGAGCCTCGCGCTCGCCGAATCTTCATCAGGGAGCCCACTACATGCAGCACACCGCATGGTCGTCCATGCGCAGCGCCATGCGCGCCAGCGAGGAGCAGCGACCCGTCACCCGCGTCACGCTGAAACGCGTTGCCGCGTTCGCCGCGCCCCATCGGCGCCGGATCGCGTTCTTTCTTGTCCTCAGCGTCATCACGGCGGTGCTTGCCGTCGCCACGCCGCTGCTGGCCGGTCGCGTCGTCAATGCCATCGTCGATGGCAGCAGCGAGCGCACCGTGATCTGGCTCGCCGTCCTCATCGGCGGCATCGCCATCGCCGAGGCGGGTATCGGGATCGTCAGCCGCTGGCTCTCGTCGCAGATCGGGGAGGGACTGATCCTCGACCTCCGCACCGCGGTTTACGATCATGTCCAGCAGATGCCGATCGCCTTCTTCACCCGTACCCGCACCGGTGCGCTCGTCAGCCGGCTCAACAACGACGTCATCGGCGCGCAACGTGCGTTCACCAACACGCTCTCCGGCGTCGTCAGCAACTCGGTCATGCTCGCGCTGACCCTGGCGGCCATGTTCGGCCTCTCCTGGCAGATCACCGTGCTCGCGCTCATCCTGCTGCCCATCTTCGTGCTGCCCGCCCGCCGCATGGGCGCGCGCATCGCTCAGCTCCAGCGCGAGTCGGCCAATCTCAACGCCTCGATGAGCACGCAGATGACCGAGCGCTTCTCCGCGCCCGGCGCCACGCTCGTCAAGCTCTATGGCCGTCCGGAGGAGGAATCGTCGGAGTTCGCCCGCCGTGCCGGCCGGGTTCGCGACATCGGCGTGCGCATCGCAATGTACCAGTGGGTCTTCATCAGCGCGCTCACCCTCGTGTCCTCGCTCGCGCTCGCGCTCGTCTACGGTCTCGGCGGCTTCTACGCCATTCGCGGCTCGCTCGACGCCGGCGCCGTCGTCGCGCTCGCGCTGTTGCTGACCCGCCTCTACGGGCCCCTGACCGCGCTCGCCAACGCGCGCGTCGACGTCATGAGCGCGCTGGTGAGCTTCGAGCGCGTCTTCGAAGTGCTCGATCTCCCCGCCATCATCACCGACAAGCACGACGCCCGCGACGTGCCCGAGGGGCCCGTCTCGGTCGAATTCGACCAGGTCTCCTTCAGCTACCCCGCCGCCGACAAGGTCTCGATCGCTTCGCTCGAAGATGTCGTCACGCTCGATGTCCGCGACGGCGTCGAAGTGCTGCACGACGTCTCGTTCAAGGTCGAGCCCGGACAGATGGTTGCCCTCGTCGGTTCATCCGGTGCCGGCAAGTCGACCATCGCCCAGCTCATCCCCCGCCTCTACGACGTCGACAGCGGCGCCGTCCGGCTGTCCGGCGTTGACGTGCGCGATCTCAAGGCGTCGTCGATTCGTCAGGCGGTCGGCATGGTCACGCAGGATGGCCACCTCTTCCACGAGAGCCTGCGCGCCAACCTGCTGCTGGCGAAACCGGAGGCGACTGACGAGGAACTTTGGGATGCGCTGCGCCGCGCCAGGCTGGAGCCGCTGGTGCGGGCGCTGCCGGATGGCCTCAACACCGTTGTCGGCGAGCGCGGCTACCGGTTTTCTGGTGGCGAGCGCCAGCGACTCACGATCGCCCGGCTGCTGCTGGCGCATCCGCGCCTGGTGATCCTCGACGAGGCAACCGCCCACCTCGATTCGACCTCCGAGGCGGCAGTGCAGGCTGCGCTCGGCGAGGCGCTCGCGGGTCGAACCGCGGTCGTCATCGCCCACCGCCTGTCGACCGTCCGCGCCGCCGATCTCATCCTCGGCGTCGAGGCCGGCCGCATTGTCGAGCGCGGCACGCATCGCGACCTGATGGCCGCCCGTGGCCGCTACGCCGAGCTCTACCGCACCCAGTTCGAGGAGCAACCCGACGCCCTGCCCGCCGCCGACTGACCGGCCGGCTGCGCGCGAAGCGCCAGCGCACTCGCGGCGATGTGCCGGCTTCGCTGCCGCATCGAGCGTCACGTTGCATAGGAGCGCCCGGCGATATGCCGCCGGGCGCCGCCTCTCACGGCACCCGGATGAGGTCCGCGAAGATCCAACCGTCCCGGTTCGCGCACCGGATCGGCACCCAGTCGCCCGATTGCGATCCCCGAACCACCACCTCCGACCCGTTTGCCAGTGTTGTGATCACCGTGCCCCACGGCGCCACGCGGCAGTTCGCCCGCGCGCCGTCCGTTGTGATGATTCCGGTTGACGCGCCCGGCGATGGCGTCGACACCGAAAGGTAAGTCGCGGATACCCAGCCGTCCCGGTTCGCGCATATGACCGGCAC
>JAEVYR010000112.1 GCA_023392645.1 Chloroflexota bacterium
GACCATCGCCGGACACCGTTTCACGCACTGCTCGGTCGGTTCCAACGGTACCGCGCGTCCGGCTCGTGCTCCTCGTTGCCGGCGCCGTCGGTGCGCTCGATCGCCACGAACCCGTGTCGCTCCTAGAACCTGCGGGCGCCGGCGTTCCGCTGGAAGGTCCAGAGCAGTAGCTCGCCGGGGCTGCGCGCCATCGCCTCGCGCAGCAGCGCCGTGCCGGCACCTCGGCCCTGTGCTTCCGGCTGGACGTAGAGATCGTTCAGCTCGGTCCCATCACGCGTGACGTAGCCGACGACGCGACCACCGACCTCGGCGACTCTGACCTCCTGGTTCGGCAGCACGATCGTCGCGACCCACTCGCGCGTCTCCTGGTCGCTATGCAGCACCGGCAGCCACGGCATCGACTCCCGCCGCGCCGCGATGTGGATTTCCGCGATCGCATCGGCATCGGCCGGTTCCGCCGGGCGCAAAATCACCGCTCCCCTCCCACGTCGCCGTCAACCACGATGTCGAGACTTCATCGTACAGTGTGACCACATCTCGACGTCAGCCAACAGCGACGGGTAGCGCGCTTTCTCGAAGCCGCTGCCGAAGGAGAACCGTTTCCATGACCGCAATCAGTGACCGGCCCCGTCGCGATGGTGTGCCGCGTTCGACACGCCGGGCATTCGCGACGGCCCTCTCGCTGTCGATGCTGCCGGGTGCCGCTCGGACAACCGCGGGCCATGCGACGCCTGCCGCCACGCCCGCCGCGACACCGTCCGGACCGCAACTGGTCGTGACGCCGACAGAGGTCGCATTCGACGAGCGATTCGACGTCTGGCTGACCGGTCTCGAGCCCGGTCAGGCGGTCACACTGACGTCGACCTTCGAGGGGTACGGCTCCGGCTTCACCGCCGAAGCCACCTTCGTCGCCGACGACCTCGGCATCGTCGATCTCGCCAGCCACGCGCCGGTCGACGGCGACTGGTGGGTGGCGGACACGATGGGGCTGATATGGTCGGCCACGGGCAAGACCTTTTATCGATGGAGCACGACCGGCAGTGAGCCGATCACGATTACCGCCACCTCCGGCGATCAGGTTATCGGCGAGAAGACCATCGCGCGAACGATCCTGCCGGAGGGCCGCGCACCGGAGTACATCGACGAGGACGATATGGTGGCCAACTATTACGCCCCGGTGGAGGACGAGCCAGCCCCGGCTTTGATCGTGCTCGGCGGGTCGGAGGGCGGCCTCAGCGAGTATGCCGATCTCATCGCCTCGATGCTCGCCGCGCGCGGATACGCCACACTCGCCCTCGCCTACTTCGGCGTCGGGACGCTGCCGCCGGGGCTCTCGCGTATTCCGCTCGAGTATTTCGAGCACGCCATCGGCTGGCTCCGGGAGCAGGCCGGCGTCGACCCCGAGCGCATCGGCGTTGTCGGCGTCTCGCGCGGTGCCGAGCTGGCGCTGCTGCTCGGGTCGCGCTGGCCGGAGATCAAGGCGGTCGTGAGCTACGTCGGCACCGGGTACGTCCACGCGGAGTTTGTCGGGCCGGGTTCGGACCTGGCGGTGTCCGCGTGGACATGGCGGGGTGAGGCTATCCCGCACCTGTCGTCGTTCGACATGACAGAGGCAGAGATGCGGGCGGTCGAGATTTCCGTCGAGCGAATCAACGGCCCGGTGCTGCTGATCGGTGGGGATGCCGACGTCGTTTGGCCATCGTCGTATCTCTCCGAGGTCGCATGGGCGCGGCTCCAGCGCGAGGGGCACGAGTGGCCCGACCAGATCCTGCGCTACCCCGGCGCGGGGCACGGCATCTCACTGCCGCCCTACCAGCCCGTCGCCTCGCCGCACGCGCTCGCGCTCGGCGGTGACGCCCACAGCAACGCCACCGCCATGGCCAATGCCTGGCCCGCCGCCTGCCAGATGCTCGACACTCGCCTGAAATTCGGCTGGGTGTAGCACGCCGCACCCGGGCGGCAGCGGATACCAAAACGTCCCCGCCGCCAGGGACGGTGGCCGGGACGTTGTCATGGCGGGTCGTGGATAGCGCGGGGTTCTGGCAGGTCCACTCGCCGCGGCGACCGTTCTCCCACATCCAGCCGGCGGCCTGCGCGTTCGCGACCGGATCGAAGATGTCCTGGTCGGCGTACGGCGTTGTCGCCCACGTGCTCGGGAGGAACTGGAACAGCCCGCTGGCGTTGCTCGACGCATTCACCGCGTTCGGATCGAGCACCGACTCGCAACGCGCCACGCGAAGCATGTCCTCGCGCGGCTGGCCGTACTGGTCGGCGGCCGCGTAAATGATCTGAATGATCTCGTCCTCGGTGTACCCGTCGCTGCCATCGACTGGCGGCGTGGTCGGCTCCTCGGTCGGGACTTCGGTGGCCGGCTCGGTCGGAACCTCCGTAGCCGGCTCCTCGGTCGCGGGAGCCTCAGTCGGGACCTCCGTCGCGGGCTCGGTCGGAACTTCCGTGGCCGGTTCCTCGGTGGGAACCTCGGTCGCCGGCTCCTCGGTCGGGATTTCGGTGGCCGGGGTCTCCGGCGCCGCGCCGTCCAGCACGAGGTAGTCGCCGGAAATCCAGCCGGTGTTGCCGTCGTAGCTGATCGGGTAGAAGTTGTTCTGGGCGTCGCCGCGCAGCTCAACCACCGCCCCTTCCGAGATCACCGTCACGATCGCGTAGTCGAGACCGGGACCGCCGCGGAAGTTCAGGCGATCTGCGGTGACGGTCCCCGTGCCCGTCGGGACGTCAC
>JAEVYR010000194.1 GCA_023392645.1 Chloroflexota bacterium
ATCGTGTCATGATCGAACGGTGGCTGTGCGGTCAAGTCGCCGCTACGGGGTGGAATCGTCCATCTGCTTCACCAGCCGCTTCGGGGCGACCAGCCGGTAGCTCTCGACGATCAGGTCCGCGATCTCGTCCCAGTCCGGCAGCGCCGCGTCATCCAGCCAGCAACCGATCCAGCCTTTTCCGCCGAGATACGGCGGCCGGTAGTAGCGATCCGGAAACGCGCCAACCAGCGCCTCCTGGTGTCCCGGCGCGCCCTTCACCCACAGGCCGGGGCGATCATCCCGGTCGCGATGGGTCATCGCGTAGTTTTTCCGCCGCACCTGGAAACACGGCGCGCCGAACGGCCTGCCCTCGGTGGTCTCGGGCAACTCGGTGCAGATGTCCCGCAACTCGTCGACGATGTGCGGCTCGATGAAGACGTCGGGATGCTCCGTCATGGGTGACTCCTCACGATACGATGCATTTCCGCGCCGATTCCGGCGGCGGTGGCACCGCTCCTGCTCAAATGGTCCCTACTTATCGATCGCATTTCGGACCCCCGATTGCGCCATCCGGAGAGGAGCCTCTTGTGCAACACGACCTGCTGCGCCGATTGTCCGATTCCGTCCCCTGGCTCGATACGCCTGCCGCGCTGCTGAAAACGGCCATCGATCCGGTGCTGGGGCTGGACAAGCCGCGCGGTCTCCGGGATCTGCTCTACGGCACCTGGCTCGGCGAGCCGCTCCACCCGCCGATGACCGATATCACCATCGGCGGCTGGACGTTGAGCATGATTTTCGACCTGCTCGGGCACGAGGACGCCTCCGATATCTCGCTCAAGATCGGCACGGTCAGCGCGCTCGGCACGGCGCTCAGCGGCGCGGCCCAGTGGGCCGACCTGCAGGAGATGGAGGAGCCGCGCCGTCTCGGCGCCCTCCACGCGCTGATGAACGTCACCGCGCTCGGGCTCTGCGCGACCTCGTGGGCGCTGCGCGAGAAGGACCATCGCGAGGCGGGTATCGCCACCGCGTGGACCGGCTTCGGCATCGCCACGGCGTCGGCATGGATCGGCGGCCACCTCTCCTTCCGGCTCGGCCTCGGCGTCGATCGCCAGGCATTCGACGAGCCGTCCAGCGAGTGGACCGATGTGGCGGCGATCGACGAGGCGCCAGATGGCACGCTGACCCGCGTCGAAGCCGACGGCATCGCCGTCGTCGTGCTGCGCGATGGCGACACGATCTACGCCGCCGCCGCGACCTGCCCGCACGTCGGTGCACCGCTGGATGAGGGCGAGCGCGACGGCACCTGCGTCATCTGTCCGTGGCACGGCTCGGTCTTCGACCTGCGCGATGGCCGGCTGCTCCACGGTCCCGCCACCGCGCCACTCCAGTCTTACGACGCGCGCATCGAGGATGGGCGCATCAAGCTGCGGGCCGCACGGTAACGTCGCCGGCAGCGGTGGCATCCGCCATGCGGGTCGGAGTTGTGCTGTGTGCCTAACACTCATTATACTCACGGCACAGACGACGGGCAGGGCTCGCTTGCGCCCTGCCCACCACCCCCTGGAGGACAGATGGCCGCCACACTTCCGAGGACCGGGTCTTCCGCTTCCGACGCCGACGACCAGCGGTCGAATCATCCCGCCCAACACGTCGATCTCGATGGCCGCGCGCTGCTGAAGCACGCCGTCGCCCGCGACGAGGGCGACCTCACCGCCACCGGCGCGCTGGCCGTGACGACCGGCGCGTTCACCGGGCGATCTCCGCAAGACAAATACATCGTCAAGGAACCGGGCTCCCACGACGCGATCTGGTGGGGCGATGTCAACCAGCCGATGACCGAGGAACGCTTCGAGGCGCTCGTTCGCGACGTCGAGGCCCACCTCGGCGCGCGCGAGACGTGGACGCAGCATCTCGCCGTCGGCGCCGACCCCGAGTACCGCTATCCCGTCGATCTGGTCACCGAGCGCGCCTGGGTCGCCCTCTTCGCCCGCCATCTCTTCATCGTGCCGGGCGGCGAAGGCGATCGCGGCGCCGGGAAGCCGATCCGCATCCTGCACGCACCCGGCTACCGGGCCGACCCGGACGCGCTCGGCACCCGCTCGTCGACCGTCGTCGCGCTCCACCCGGCCCGGCGGACGATCGTCATCGCCGATACCGAGTATGCCGGCGAGGTCAAGAAATCCGCCTTCACGCTGATGAACTACCTGCTGCCGGAGCGCGGCGTCGCCACCATGCACTGCTCGGCCAACGTCGGCCGGGACGGCTCGGCCACGCTTTTCTTCGGGCTCTCCGGTACCGGCAAGACTACGCTCTCGAACGACCCGGACCGTCAGCTCATCGGCGACGACGAGCACGGCTGGTCGGAAAACGGCGTCTTCAACCTCGAAGGCGGCTCGTACGCCAAGACGATCAACCTCTCCGAGACCGACGAGCCCGGCATCTTCGCCGCCTCGGGCCACGAGGGCACGGTGCTGGAGAACGTCCTCCTCGACACCGACACCAACCTGCCGAACTACGCCGACAGCAGCCTGACCGAGAACACCCGCGCCGCCTTCTCGCTCGACGTGCTGCCCAACGCGGCCGCGCGCAGCATGGCCGGCCACCCCGACCAGATCATCCTGCTCACGGCCGACGCCTCCGGCGTGCTGCCTCCGGTCGCGCGGCTGACGCGCGAGGAGGCGATCGCGCTCTTCCTGCTCGGCTACACCTCCAAGATCGCCGGTACCGAGCGCGGGCTGACCGAGCCGGAACCGACCTTCTCGCCCTGCTTCGCCGCGCCGTTCCTGCCGCTGCCGCCGGAGATCTACGCCGACCTGCTGGTCGAGAAGATCGACGCGCACCGGCCGGCGCTGTGGCTGGTCAACACCGGCTGGACCGGCGGCTCGTTCAGCACCGGCGAGCGCATCTCCATCGCCCACACCCGCGCGATGGTCAGCGCCATCACCGCCGGCGAGCTGAACGAGGTCGACACCGCGCCGGAGCCGGTGTTCGGCTTCGACGTGCCGGTTCACATCGAGGGCGTGCCCGCCGCGGTGCTGCGCCCGCGAGACGTATGGGACGACCCCGCCGCCTACGATGCGGCCGCCGCGAAGCTGCGCGACACCTTCCGCCGCCAGGCCGAAAAGCAGGGCATCGACCCCGCCTGGACCGGCTGGCTGGCAGAGTAGCCTCGATCCCCACCCTTTTCTCGCGACACCGCCCGGTCACCAGCGCCGCTGACCGGGCGGTGTCTTGCTCAGGAAGCATCGCCGTGCGTTCGTCCCGCCAACCCTCTCGACACGTTGCGAGCACCGCTCGCGAGACGTCAATCGATCCGATCCCCGTCTTTGACGGCCACAACGATTCGATCCAGAACCTTGCGCCCTTCGCCGATAGCGACCTGCGCCGGTTTCTCGATGGCACCGGTTCAGGCCACATCGACCTTCCGCGCGCCCGGCGCGGCGGCTTGGCGGGCGGCCTGTTCGCGGTCTTCGTGCCGTCACCAACACGCCCGGAAACGCCCGACGACCCGGAGTTCCGGCTCACCGGCGACGGCTACGAGGTCCGCCTCGCCGCGCCTGTGCCGCACGATGTCGCGCTGCGCGGCACGCGGGCGCAGATCGACGCCCTGACGCGGCTGGCGGCGCTGTCCGAGGGCGCGATACAGATCGCTCGCACGGCTGACGACCTCGAAGCCTGCCTGACGGATGGCGTTCTCGGCGTCGTGATCCATCTCGAAGGAGCCGAGGCGGCCGCGCCCGATCTCGTCAATCTCGACGACCTGTACCGGCTGGGCGTGCGCTCGCTCGGCATCGCCTGGAGTCGGCCCAATGTGTTCGGGCACGGGGTGCCATTTCGCTATCCCGCCTCGCCCGATACCGGGCCGGGTCTCACCGATGCCGGCACGGCGCTGGTGCGGCGGTGCAACGAGCTCGGCATCCTCATCGACGTCTCGCATCTCAACGAGCGCGGCTTTTGGGATGTCGTCGACCTCTCGACGGCGCCGGTTGTCGCGACGCACTCGGCCGCCCATGCGATCTGCCCGGTGACACGCAACCTGACCGATGCCCAGCTCGCGGCCATTCGCGATTCCGACGGCATCGTCGGCGTCAACTTCGAGGTCAGCGCCACCCGCCCGGCCAGCCACGACGATCCCGACACCCCGATCGACACGCTCGTCGCGCAGATCGACTACCTCGTCGCGCGGCTCGGCAT
>JAEVYR010000201.1 GCA_023392645.1 Chloroflexota bacterium
GAGATCGCCCGTCCAGCCGGGCTGCAGGAAGCGCTGGATATGCTCGCCGATCAGGAAGTACTGCAGGAAGCCGGGCGTTGCGATTTCGGCGGCCACATACCAGGGGACGACCAGCACCGCCACCAGCGCCACACCGCCGACCCAAGGCAGGCGGGCAAGGTCCTTCCAGCCGCCACGCCACAGCATCCAGATAGTGATCGGCATGAGCGACAGAACCGTCGCCACCGGCCCCTTGGCCAGGAGCCCGATGGCCAGGCCCAGAAAGAACAGCCAGCCCCAGCGGCGGTTTCCCTGCAGGCCGCCGTAAAAGCCGGCCATACAGGCCGTGACGCCAAGCGTCATCGCCATGTCGGTCTGGACGAAGGCCGCGGCGACGAAAAAAAGACCGGAGCTCGCGGCCACCAATACCGCGGTCGCCGCCGTCTGGCGGTCCGTAAGCGTGCAGGCCCAGCGCCACAGGATCAAAAGCGTCGCGATCGCCGAGAGCAGAATTCCCAGCCGCGCTGCAAAGGCGGTTGCCCCGAAAAGCGCGAGGCCCGCCGCCGAAAGCCAGGTGTGCAGCGGCGGTTTCGCCCAGAACGGCACGCCGTAGTCGAACTGCGGTGTGATCCAGTTGCCGGTTTCGACCATCTTGCGGGCGATTTCGGCATAGCGGGCTTCGGTCGGGTCCGTCAGCGGCACCCAGATCATCGCCAGCAGTCGAACGGCAAGAAGCAGGAGCAAGCCCCAAAGAATGGCACGGCTTTTGGTCATGTCAGTTCAACGTACTTTCAAGCAGGATTTCGGCCTCGGCAGCACGGCCTTCAGGGGCATGGCCATGGCATTGAATCGGATCTGTGGCGTCGCCCGGATGCAGCATCACCAGGCATTGCGGCCCGGCCGTCGACAGCAGGCTCGGAAGCCAGCGCCTGACAGCGGCTGGGTCGTCTAGGCGGAGAAAACCGGAAAAATCGCCGTTCACGCGCAGGCCCGCGCGGGAGAATACCGTCCGTGCCCGTGCCGCGAAGGCCATGATGGCCAATACCTTGGCGCCGCCCGCGCGCAGGTTGAGCCATAGCCCCGCCCATGTGGCGGGCAGCGGCACGCGCACCCAGGTGCTTGGCCCGCATGGCAATCTTGGGATCAGCGGCGCAATTGCCGGGAAACAATGGCAATGCTGATGGCCATCGTAATAGTCGGGCAGGCTGCCGAAGAGTGCCACGAACTCTTCCACCTGACGGTGGAGCGAAGCGGCGATGCCGGCGGGCAGGCGGCCGCCCGGCCGCATCAGTTTGCCCAGTGGCCAGACCGGCCCGCTTTCCGGGAAGGGTTGCGTCAGGTTCAGATGAAGGCCGACCTGCGCGCCATTGTCCCGCAACGCCCGAAGCCGGGCTATTGCACCAGGCTCGATCCCCCCATGGACCATGACCGATGTGCCGTCGAGCTTTCCTGCCGCCAGCAGCGCCAGGATCACCTCGTCGTGCCTGCGGCCCCGGCCGAAATCATCCGCGCTCCGCAACGGCGTGCCCCTTGCGGCTGATGTCTTCGGCCAGGATGTAGGGGGGACGTTTCTTGGCCTCCAGGACGGACTTGCCGACATATTCGCCCAGAAGGCCCAGGAATATCATCTGGACACCCCCGAAGAAGGCAATCAGCGCAAGGACCGAAGCGATGCCGGACGGCACTGCGGGGAAGAAGAAATGCTGGATGACGATGTAGATGCCATAGGCCGCGCTGAGCAGGGCGATGGCGATCCCCGCCAGCGCCATCAACCGCAGCGGCGTGGTGGTGAAGCTGGTGAAAGCATCGAGCGTCGTCAGCAGCAGGCGAAGCGGGTTGTAGCTGCTCGTGCCCCGGGTGCGCGGGGGCGGCTCGAGGGGCAGGCCGGTCTGGCGAAAGCCGACCCAGCCATAGAGCCCCTTCATGAAGCGGTCGCTCTCCGGCAGGCGGCGCAGGGCGTTCATGAAGCGGTGGTTGATGAGGCGGAAATCGCCGGCATCGGGCGGGATCTCGTAGCGGACGTCGCGATTGATGACCCAGAAGAACAATTTCGAAAAGATCGACTTCGCCAGCCCTTCGGATGCGCGGCGGCTGGCCTTGTAGGCGTAGACGCTGTCGGCCCCTTCGTTCAGCCAGATGCGAACGAAATCGGAAATCATTTCGGGCGGATGCTGGAGGTCGGCGTCCATGAGGACGGCTGCATCGGCATATTCGGCTGCGTCTATCCCCGCCGACAGCGCCGCCTCCTTGCCGAAATTGCGCGAGAACTGGAGAAGACGGACAGATCGCGCGCCGAAATCATGCGCCTTCAGCAGGCCAAAGCTGTCGTCGCTGCTGCCGTCGTCGATGAAGATGTAATCGACGGCGAGGGCAAACTCGGAGGAAACAGTGTCTGCAATGGCGTCGAGCCGGCCAAGAAGATCAGGCAGGCCCTCGGCTTCGTTGTAGACTGGAACGATGATGCAGAGAGTCTTTGCGGTCATGATGGGCTTTTAGCGAAAATCACCGCCGAGGAAATGGCGAAGTTTATGATCGAGGCCAGCCCGATCGCGAGTAGCAGCGCCGCAGCCAGTGGCAGGCCTGTATACAGCATCGTCTTCAGTAGAAAAGCCCGTAGCATGAAGATCAGGCCGCTCCAGCCCATGAAGAGCACATATCGGCGGACGATGTTGCTCGTCGCGTCCTCGAAAGTAATCCGGACGTGGAACAGGAACACGACAGACGCACTGACGATCATGGCCAGCCCCAGTGCCAAGGCCGGGTCCAGACCGAGCCAGCCCGTTGCCGCGAGCGTCACGACATAGTCGATCGCCGCGCCAATGGTGGAGCCGCCAGCAAAGAGGGAAAATCGTTTCAGCATCATCCAAATGGTCTAGTCGAAACAGGTTCACGAATTCTCACGTGGACCTGCGCTCCTGTAGCCCAATTTCAGCAATTGCGGCAGATAAATCGAACCAGGCAGCCTGGCCAACGCAAGAAAATCGGTTC
>JAEVYR010000255.1 GCA_023392645.1 Chloroflexota bacterium
CCTTGCGCCGGTCCGGAACGACGACCCTTCAGGCCGTCACTCGGTAGCCCCGGGTCCTGTGCCCGGCGACTCGCGGCGGCGTCAGCGGTCGGTAGCGCTGCACCAGGGAGAGGAGATCCATGCGCAACGGCGAGGCGCCAACATTCAGGCAGCGGCTGACGATGCGAGTGCCGCCGCGGATCGAGACGTGGTGGGCCGAGGCGAAATCGACCCTCTGGTTCCTGCCGACCGTCGCCGGCATCGCCGCCATCGTCCTCGCCGTCGCGCTCGTCTATCTCGATGACACGATCGACGACGATCTGAAGCTCCGCAGCATCCGCTCGCCCTGGCTCTTTGGCGCCGGCACCGACGGCGCCCGCGGGGTGCTCACCGCGATCGCCGGCTCCGTCATGACCGTGCTCGGCACCGCGTTCTCGATCACCATCGTCGGGCTCCAGCTCGCCTCCAGCCAGTTCACGCCTCGCGTCCTGCGGCAGTTCACCGGCGATCGCGTCAACCAGGCGGTGCTCGCCGTCTACATCGGCACCTTCACCTATTGCCTGCTGGTGCTCCGAACGGTGCAGGACGGCACCGATGACCGGCCGAGCTTCGTCCCGGTCATCAGCGTCACCGTCGCGATCCTGCTCGCACTCGTCTGCATCTTCATGCTCATCCTGTTCATCCATCACATGGCGCAGCAGTTCCAGGTCTCCTACATCCTCCACCGCGCCACGTCGGACGCGCTCGGGCTCGTGCACTCCTATTTCAGGAAGGAGATCCACACGCCGGCGCTGACCGAGCGCGACTACGCCCAGGGCGAGGGGCACGATGTGTTGAGCCACGCCACCGGGTACCTCCAGCACTACGACTACGACCACCTGCTCGGCACGGCGAAGGCCAACGACCTCACCATCCGGATGCTGGTGCCGATGGGCGCCTACCTCAACACCCGGCAGCCGATGGCACGCATCTGGACGGCAAGCGGCGACGAGGTCGATCTCGATGAGGCGGGCAAATCTGTACGGGGGGCATTCGTGATTGGCGCCGAGCGCACGCTGCCCGCCGATCTCCCGCTCGGCATCCGGCAGATCGCCGACATCGGCATCAAGGCGCTCTCGCCGGCGATCAACGATCCGACCACGGCGACCCTTGCGCTGGACCGGCTGGGCGAGGTGCTTTCCGAAGCGGGCCGGCTGGAGCCGCCGCAGCAAATCCTCTATGTCGACAGCCGCCCGGCGGTCTTCCTGCCACGCATCGGGTTCGCCGACCTGACCAACATCGCCTTCACGCAGATGCGCCACTACGGCAGGGCCGACCTGGTGGTGATGCTGCATATGGTGCGGACGATCGAGCGGGTCGCCTCGCTGGTGCAGGACCGGTATCACACTGGCCTGTCACGCCACCTCGACCTGGTCAAGGCGTCGGGCGAGCAGGGGCTGGCGCTGGGTCCGGAGCGCGAGGTGCTGGTCGAGGAGGCCGACGCGGCGATCGCGCGCATCCGCGATCTTGGGCGCGGCGACCGTGTCCCCGTCGTCCCCGATATCATCACCAGCGTCTGACGGCGGACCACCCGCGGACCATCCGTAGACCCGCGCCCTTGGGCGCGGTTGCATCGGCGGCGCCAACCTCCGATTCCAGACATCAAGTAACGCTGTCGCCCTGTAGGCTCGCCCCTCCGTGGGCGAGCCCCTCGCGGCTCCCTGCTACCGATTCCCCCTATCAATGCAAGATGTCATCCCGAGCCGCCGCGCAGCGGCGTGCCGAGGGATCCCCCGGATCGTCGGGCGCAAAGCGCCCAGACGACCGGTCCGGTGCATGTTCGTGCGATTCAACGTCAATGGCAGCGGGCAACGAAGCCACGGACCCGGTGTTCTCGTCTTGCAGGCGGAACACCAGGGGGAGTCCTCGACACGGCTTCGGCGCATACGCGCCTCACCGGCTCGGAATGACATCCATTTCATGAATGTCCGGTTACCCGGCTACGACGGGCCGGGCCCACCGGGTTGGCGTGCCGGCGTCAGCTCAGGGCTTCCCAATAGGGCAGCACGTAGGAGGAGAGAATCACGACGTTGAGCCAGAACAGCCCGCCGAAGATGGCCGTCTGCACCCACGGCTGCCAGCGCACCGGCGTCAGCATCCGGAACCCGAGCATGATCAGGATCGCGCCGGCGTTGACCGCCGGGAAGTAGTACCGCGCCTGCGTCAGGTCGAACGTCTTGCCGAACTGGAGCACCGCGTAGTAGGCCACAACGCAGGTGACCACCATCGACAGCACGCCGATCACCTGCCAGCGGCTCACCGTCACGATCCGGTCGGTGCTCCGCGCCAGCGCTCGCAGGCGAGAGCGCGGAGCCCTCCGTATCCGCCACCGGAACATCGCCACCAGCACTGCCCAGACGACCAGGCCGATCATCGCCAGCCCGGTCACCCATAACAGCACATGCAGCAGCGTGTCACTCAGCGGGATCAGGCGCCATCCAAACCAGCCCCACGTCTCGTGCCACCGCCACCACGCGAAATCGCGATTGAACAACTGGTCACTGATCGAGCTGGTAATACCGTCCTGATTGTTCCACCACTGCAGCTTCAGGATCTGGTCGAGCGCCGAGATGCTGCCGTAGGTCTTCAGCATGTAGATGTACCACGGCGCCGAAACGATGCCGGCGATCGCCACCACCATCCCGCCCTTGGGCAGCCATTCGCCGACTCGCTTCCAGCCGAGCCGGAGGATCATCGCGATCGCGATCACCGGCATCACGATCACCGCCGTCGACTTCGACAGCAGCGCCAGGCCGAGCGCAAACCCGAGCCACGCGCACAACCCCACCGTGAACCGGTTCTGCAG
>JAEVYR010000263.1 GCA_023392645.1 Chloroflexota bacterium
CCAAATCGACAACCGCGCCCCCGGCCGCGTCGGCGGCGGCGCCGCCGGCTCGAGCGATCGCCCCGGGCACGAGGCGGGAATCGCGCACGTCAGCGAGCCACGCGAATCGGGCGCCATCGGGATATGCCGGTGCCAGCTCCCGGGCGACCTCGATCGCGAGACGCGTCTTGCCGACACCGCCGGGCCCGGTCAACGTGACAAGCCGGACGTCGGCTCGGCTCACCATCTCTCGCACGGCAGCGCCCTCCGCCTGCCGGCCGAGGAGTCGGGTCGCCGGGATGGGAAGGCGCGCCTCGGCTCGCTCCACCGGAACGGGTCGGATCGGCACCGCGTCGTGATCGGGAAACGATCTTGCCGGCCGCTGCATGGCGTCCTCACTGTCACCGCGTTGGATCCTGCTCACCCATGATGCCGGCACCCTATGACTATGTCAAGTGTCGAATCGGCGCGCCACCCGCCGCGGGCCGACATTTCGCCGCGCTCGGCACAGGCGCTGGCATCAGCCCGCGACGCTCGCCAGCGGCGACGGCACCACCCGGATCGGTATCAGGCGGCGTCGTCCTCGGCACCGTCGGGCAGTGGATCGCCCGGCAGCAGCCACTGCGGCTTCAGCTCCGCCTTGCAGGAGTTGTCCGGCTCCGCCGTGGGGTTGTCGATGAAGTCCATCGTCACGCCGACCGCGCAGTCGGAGAAGAAGATCACGGCGTGACCCGCCATCGGAAACTCCGAGTAGTAGGCGTTGGGCAGGTTCACGAACGCCTGCTTGTTCCACGACACCGGCGTCTGGAAGTCGAAGGAGCCGGCGAGAATCAGCGTCGGCACGTCACTCGCGACGCTCTCGTTCTCGATGTCCAGCGCCCGCCCCGACGGCCACTGCTCGCAGACCGCGAAGATCTGGGCGATGAACTCCGGCACGTCGTACGCGATCTCCGGGATTTCCAGATTCTCCGCATTGGCGATCGTTGTCGCGAAGCTCTCGAACGGCACCTCCTCGTTGCACTCGACCGAATTGAACTGCGCGTCGGTCATGTCGCTGAACAGCATCTGGAGGTCGTCGAGGTTCACCTCGACCGTCACGATGAGGTCCTCGATCTGCTCCTGCGTCATTCTGGCGACCAGCTCGAGCAGCGCGTCGCGGACCTCGTGGTAGAGCGGCTCATCGAACGCCGTGACGATGAAGCTCTGGAGGTTCTCCCGCGTCGGCGGCAACTGGACGAGGGCATCCAGCAGGATCGGCATTGTCGAGCTCAACTGATCCGTCGCGGACATCGACAGCTCGACGATCGCGTCCAGGAAGGCCACGGACGGGTCTTCATCGGAGTCGTCCACGACCGGCGAGGCGCTCGCGTCTCCCCCCGGCAGGTCGTCCTCCTCGGCCTCCTCGTAGTCCTCGAGGTTGCTGGCAACGATGAAGAGATAGGTCTCGGTCACGCCGTGTTCGAGCTCCTCGATCAGCCGGGGTACCAGCGGCGCGATCTCGACATTGAAGGGAATCTCGCGAAGGAGGTTCACCAGGTCGGCGGCCGTCACGGTCGTCCCCTCGTCGCCGGTGACCGGTTCGGCCTGGAGCACCTGGAGCAAATCCTTGAAGCGTTGCTTGAGGTTGGGGTAGGCCGCGTCGCATTCCGGATCGAGCGAGCAGGCGGCGAAGAGCTGGATCAGCACCTCGTGCGCCTCGGTCGGGAAGAGCTCGAACCCCTTGACCTCCGGCGGGAACGTCGAATCCAGCACCACGCTGCGCAGGCCGCTGGTCGGGAAGTCCCGCATGATCACCAGCGCCAGCCGTGTGCCGTACGAAATGCCGTAGAGATTGAACTCCTCGTACCCGAGCGCCTGCATCAGCGCCATCGTGTCGCGCGCGCTGGCGACGCTGTTGTACTGGCGGAGATCGATGCCCTGCTGCAGCAGATCGCGCACGCAGGCGGCGGTGACATCGCCGGTTTCCTGTCGCGCGGCGGTCATCAGCGCCTCGGCGTCGTACGACGGTCGCAGGTCAATCGGCTCCTCGGTCTCCGGCTCCTCGGTCGCCGTGGTCTCGTTGGCGTCCCAGTCCGCGAAGTCCTCGAAAATGCCATCCACATCCGCCAGCGAGCAATCCAGCTTGCTGGAGAACTGGGTGCCGCGCTGATCGAACAGCACGATGTCCCGCGTCTCGCGATGCGGGGTGAAGATTTCGGCGAACGTGCCGATACCAGACAGCGCCGATCCGCCCGGACCGCCTTCGAGATAGACGATCGGGTCTGGCTCCGGGTTCGCCCCGGTGCTCTTCAGCACCACGTAGCTGATCGAGATGGTGCGGCCTTCCGGCTGCAACCAGTTCTCGGGCACCTCGAGCGTGCCGCACTCGACATCCCCGAGCGCGGGATCGACGATCGACACGCCGAATACCTGCAACGCGTCGCAGCCCGACTCCACGAGCTCGGCCACGCCGAGATCCGGCTCGGACGCCGGGGTGTCCGCCGACTGAGCCGCGACGATCAGCGTCGGCGGGACACCCAGCAACACCAGCATAAAAACGACAAAGAGACGCCTCACTCTCCCACCTCCCCAGACCGTGTCGATTCCACCAGGCACACTGGTGGACATCTTTTTCCGTATACCCGCCGCGATTATACCCGTGAACCTCATTCCGCGCGATCCCTCGCGGGCGGCCGGTTGGCAGCCGCGCGCGGGATCGCGCCGGGCGGCGGCGCGGTGGGTGGGGATATGAGCGACCTCGATGCCGTCATCCTCGGGCAGCTTCGCCGGGATGCGGTCGCCGATCGTCTGGAGCTGGTGGCCGCGTGTGCGCCGTGGTGGGGCATGTCTCACGCGGCGGAAGGTTTCGGTGCGTCCAGGCGCGCATCGGCGCCGACTCAGCGCTTCGGCTCAGAGCGAAACAGTCGCGGGGACCTCAGGCGAAGAGCTCTCGCAGAAAGGCGAGGCCGTCGGTCGCGATCGCGTCCTGGGTCGGGGCGAGGGGCCGCCAGATCGACGCAGCCGTCGCGATCGCCTGGTTGGCGCTCGTGAACGACTCAATCGAGACCACGCCGGCGTAGTCGAGCTCGTCGAGCACGTCGCGCACGGCGTCCCAATCGATGCTGTCGTGGCCGGGCGTGCCGCGATCGTTGCCGCTGGCGTGGAAGTGGATCAGGTAGGGACCGGCCCGGCGCATTGCCGCGGCGATGTCCCGTTCCTCGATGTTCATGTGGAATGTGTCGAGCAGGAGGCCGAGCGTCGGACGGTTGACCCGCTTCAGCAGCACGATCGCCTGGTCCACCGTGTTGAACAGGCTGGTCTCAAAACGGTTGAGCGGCTCCAGCGCCAACTGGACGGCATAGTTGTCGGCGTGGTCGAGCACCGGCCCGAGGTTGTCGGCGAGACGCTCGATCACGGCCGCGCGCTCGGCGTCGGAGATCGCGCCGGTGACGCCGGTCGGCGAGTAGATCGGTCCCGCTACGATGCTGCCCCCGATCGCCGCGGCCGCCTCGATGCAGGATCGGAGATAGTCCTGAGTGGTTCGCGTGGTCGCCTCGTCGCGAGCCGTCAGGTCGCGCCCCGGCGCCATCACCGCGCAGATCTCGGCGTGCAGCCCGTGCTTGCCCAGCATCGCGCGAACCTCGCCCGGATCCCAGTCGCCGGGATGCTCCAGCGGCAGCTCGACGTAATCGAACCCCCATTTGGAGAGCTTCGGCGCGTACTCGCGGATGACCGCGGTCGTGACCGGGCTCTCCCATATCCAGAGATTGGCGCCGATGGGTGGGCTGTACATGGGGTTCCTCATGCGAATCGGGCCGGCACAACGCGACCCGTGCGTGGTTTCGTGACCAGCGCGGGGCCACCGTGGTAGGGGAGGAGCTTGCCTCCTCCCCGGATTCAAGATACAGCCCGGCGAGCTATCCCGCCGGTTCGCCGCCCCAACGCTCGGGGTAGCCCGGCAGGTCCTCGCAGCCGCACAACGCGTAATGCAGTGGCGGCATGTTCACCTCCGGGTCGAGATATTGGTCGAGGTTATCCTGGGTGACGACCGGCTGCGGCAGCACCCACTCCGCCGGCACCTCTTCGCCGGAGAGGATCATCTGCGCCGCCAGGATCGGCGTGCGCCACTGGAAGTTGGGGTAGGTCGGCGCGATCGCGGTGAGGTCATTCTCCTGCCATGCAGTCAGGAAATCCAGCTGGTCCTCGCCGACGATTGGCGGGACATCCATGCCGAGATCCTCGAACGCCTCGATCACGGCGACGGCATCCTGGCCGGCGTCCATCCACACACCGTCGATCTGCCCGTACTTCGCGATGTAGTCGGTCACGATCGACTTGACGTTGGCGCGATCACCCTCCGTGAACTCGACGCCGACGACGTTGACGCCCGCCTCCTGGAAGGCGATGTCGGCCGCCGCCCACCGGGTCTCGAGCACATCGACACCCGGCAGGATCCGCAGCGCCAGCACGTTGCCGTCCTCGGGCACGTTGTCGACGATGAAGTCCGCGCCCGCGGCGCCGTAGGCGTAGCCGCCGATCGGGTGGATGAACGTCACCGGGCAGTCGGTGTTGACGCCACGGTCGAACACGATCACCGGCACCTGCTCGCACGCCGACTCGATCGCCGGGGTGAGCGCCTCGGTGGTGTTCGGCGAGACGATGAGGATGTCGCAGTCCTGCCCGAGCAGATCCTGGATATCGGAGATTTGCTTGTTGTCATCGCCCTCGGCATCGATGGCCGTGAACGTCTCGATCTCGTCGATCACCTCGACCTGGGCCTGCATCGTCGTCCAGCCGACGGCTCGCCACGGGTTGTTGACGCCGGCGTTGGAGAAGCAGACGTGCCAGCCGGGGTCGGTCGCATAGTCGGAGGTATCGACCATTTCCGGGTCAATCATCTGCAGCCACGGCTGGTCCTCGGGACCCTGCGGCTCCGCCTCCATCTGCGCGAGCTGCCTCTGGTACTCCTCCTGGTTGAAGAAGGGCGAGTCCGAGGTGGCGCCGGGCGTGGCGTCCTGGGCGCCGGCCTGCATCGCGAACGAGCTGATGGCGAGCATGACCGCGAACACGATGAACGCGGCGCGCGGCAAACGCGCGCGACTGGTGCTTCGGTGACTCATCGAGCGACTCCTTGAACGTCTCGAACGTCGAGGTGACGGCGTATGCGCGTCGCGGGAACCTCCTTTCGCTGTCGATTGTCCAATGTCAGACACCATACCAGAGTCCCGCCGGCAGGTCCCGACACGTCAACGGGTCTTCCGCGCCCGGAACGCGGCGAACCCGACGGCAATGATGATGATGGCGCCCTGCACGCTGTAGCGCACCGGCTGTGAGAATCCGAGCAGGTTGAGCAGGGTGAACAGCGCTTCCAGCGTCATCGCACCGGCCAGCGCCGGAATCATCGCGCCCCGCCCGCCGCCG
>JAEVYR010000286.1 GCA_023392645.1 Chloroflexota bacterium
GGCCCCAGGTGGCCGGGTGACGACTGGCGCGAGCCTCGCCGCCCGCCCTGGTCGTCGAGGGTGGGCGAACATCCGAACAGCGAGAAGGAGCAACCAAGATGAGCGGTGAGGTGTCGTGGGTCTTTGAGGTCGCGGTCAAGCCCGGCAAGATCGACGCGCTCCGGACACTGATGGAGGAGATGGTGGAATCCACGCGCGCCGAACCCGGCGCGCTGATCTACGAGTGGTTCGTCAGCGACGATGAAGACGTCGTCATTCTCTACGAGCGCTACGCGGATTCCGCCGCGGCGCTGACGCACTCGGAAGCCTTCGCCGCAAAGTTCGCCGAGCGGTTCCGGGACCTGGTGGACCCGACGAGGTTTACGGTGCTGGGCACGCCGAGCGATGAGGCGAAGGCGGCACTCAGCCGGCCCGGCCGCGTCTTTCTGGACTCTTTCGGCGGCTTCGCGCGAGCCTGAGCGGGCGATCGTCGCCAGCGGGCCATAGCGCCAACCCATCGGAATAGCCGCGCGTGTGCCGCTGTCGTGTTTCGCGATCATCGGCTACCATGCTGGTGGGGCCTGATTTCCAACACCCGACGCCGGCGATGCGCAAGCAGCACGGTGGGGACGATGCGCGTGCGGCGAGACGGTGTTCCACGCCGTTGACCAGCGGCACGCTCGGTGGGGAGCTTCGACAGCATGGATCGTGACGCGCAGGAATCGATCGCGGCCCGGCACGCGGTCAATCGCCGGACCCTCGTGCTCGCTCCAGGCCTCGCACTGCTTGCCCGCGGCCTTGCCGGCGCCGATGCCGGAGCCTCGACCGCGACACCCGGTCCGATCGCGTCGCCGGCGGCGACCGGCGCCCCGGAGTGGCTCGCCACGGTCGAAGACCTCGTCCGCATCGAGACCTGGCGCGCGGTCGACGGCAGCAACGAGGACCAGGTCGTCGAGCATCTCGGCCAGATCAAGACGAAGCTCGCCGGGGTCGTCGACGGCTTCGTTGCGAGCAACAATCTCGCCGCGGCCGTCCCGGAAGCCTTCGAGTGGCGCGATCCGGACAACCCGTACTGGGTCTTCGGCTGGCGCGTCGGCTCGGGCACGAACCGGATGGCGATCATCTCGCACCTGGACACCGTCTCGCCCGGTGAGGCGGACTGGCAACCCTTCGAGCCGCGCATCGAGCAGCGCGACTACAACGGCACGACGACCGACTTCCTCATCGGACGCGGCGCGATCGACGACAAGGGGCCCGCCGTGGTGGCGCTGCATGCGCTGCTGGCCGTGCTGCCCGATCTCGAAGCCGACCCCGATCTCCTCCAGAACGTGACCTTGGAAGTGCTGTTCGACACCTCCGAGGAAACGGACATGTCGACGCCGCACTACCTGGCCGCCAACCCCGATGCTGCGCCCACCTTCGGCATCGTCTTCGACGCGATGTGGACCGTGCGCGCCGAGAAGGGCATCGAGCGCCCCGTCTTCTCGACCCCGCTCACCGGCGATCCGGAATCCGGGTTGTGGGTGACGGCGTTGGCATCGGAGGACGGCCCCGTCAACCAGATCGCCGACTACGCCGAAGCGCGCATCACCGGCGGCGACCCCGCCGCGCTCGACGCCTGGGCCGACGCGGTCGAGGCGGCCTACATGTCGTACGGCTTCGATGATCCTGCCTATCGCCCGGCGAAACTGACGGTCTCCCGCGACGGCGACGACGTCGTGCTCAGGACCACCGTGGCCGGGGCCCAGCACGGCTCCGCCCCGCAGGAGAACCGTGAGAAGGGGGCCAATCCGCTCGTCTCCCTGGCCAACTTCATCGCAGGGCAGGCGGCCGATGGCACCCTCGGCGACAACCACTACACGCAAATCGCCGACTTCGTCGCCTGGGGCTGGGGGACCATGGTCTTCGGCGAGAAGCACCCCGGGCTGCTCCTGCGCAACGACGAGGTGTTCACCGGGGGGAACGGCACCACCTACGCCCTCACCCGGATCTGGACCGACCAGGATGCCGGCACCGTCAACCTCGGCATCGACATCCGGTACGCGACCGGCCACCACGAGCGGTCGTGGGACGGTACCGATGGGCTGATTCCGGGCGGGAGCCTGTTCGGCGGGATCTTCGACGAGCTCGTGACCCAGTACGCGGCGACGGAGCGTGGCTCCGCCATCGCCGTCGCGACGGCCAACGTCTTCGCGCCGGACATCAGGAACCCGGATAACCCCTGGCTGTCGAAGGTGAACGCCGCTTACCGCGACGCCCTTGGGGTCGATTCGCCGATGCTGGCGATCGGCGGCGGCTCCGACGCCAAGGGGAGCCCGCAGCTCGTGGCGGCGGGCGCGTTGTTCACCGACAGCCTCGGCGCGCCCATCAACTTTCACGGCATCGACGAGGGCGCTCCCATCGTCGACCTCGTCAACAGCCAGAAGATCCTCATCAGCCTCCTCCGCGGCGAGGCCGGCCTGCCCTGACGTTGGCCGCTGGCAATCCCTCGTAGTGCCGCCCCCGTGGCGGCCCGCGACGCCGGGCGAGACCTCCCCATCGCCGAGGTCAGCGCCGAGCCCTCCGTCCGATCCAGACGGGTCTGGAAGCATTCCGTTGGTTCGCAGACTTCTGTAGCCTCGCCCCACGGTGGGCGAGGTCTCGTCGGTGGAGCCGACCGAGGGTGTCCGCGATCATACGTTTCAGTGTTCACTCGAATTGCGTATCGATCGCTCTGCCAAAATCACCGCTTGTGGCGAGTTCAGCCCGGTGCGCCAATGGCGGGTAACCGGTCGTTGGGCCCAGGTCGCATCGCCAGACCCTGCGTTGAACTGGGCTGTCGAAGCTCACTGGCGAGCATGTAGGCTTCGTCTTCGCCGGGTGGTTCCCAATACTGGAGGTAAAAGTCCAGCAGATCATCGCTGATCGTGAACGCGTCTGGTGCGGCGTTCTGGTTTCGTCTCGCCACCCGCTCCCGGATCGTCTCGATGGGCGTATCGAGGAACACCACGAC
>JAEVYR010000365.1 GCA_023392645.1 Chloroflexota bacterium
CGTGCCGGACTTCTTCACCAACGCCGAGGGGCTCACCCGCGGTCCGCGTGGTATCGGCCAGATCGCCGCTCCGGCAACAATCCCGCTGTGGGGTGACAGCGAGATTCGGTTCTCGACGCAGAACCAGCACAACTGGTTCTGGCTGATCCTCGGTGTCGGCCTGCTCTCGTTGTTCATGATCACGCGGTTGCACGACTCCCGGCTCGGGCGTGCCTGGCAATCCGTCCGTGAGGACGAAATCGCCGCGTCCAGCATGGGCGTCAATCTCGTCAAGACCAAGCTGTGGGCCTTCGCGCTCGGCGCGTCATTCTCCGGTTTCGCGGGGTCGATCTATGCCGGTTACGTCGGCGTGGTCTATCCCGACCAGTTCCAGTTCAGCGTCTCGGTAGTCATCCTCTGTATGGTCATCCTTGGCGGTCTCGGCAACATCTACGGCGTCATCATCGGATCGATCATCATCGGCAGCTTCGACCGCATCCTCGCCGAGAAGCTCAGCACGCCGCTCAACTGGATCGGTGAGCAGATCGGCTGGGACGCGATGGCCAACCACAGCCTCACCTCCGACCGCTTCCTGATCTTCGGCGTGGCGCTGGTGCTGCTGATGTTGCTGCGGCCGGGCGGCCTCTTCCCGCAGAAGGCGCGCGCCGCCGAGATGGATCCGCACGATCCGGATATCATCGAGCAGCAGCAGGAAGACTTCGCCGATGTGTCGGGCAAGGTGTAGAAGGACGAGACATGGTTGCACAGGCATCTCCCGGCACCGATCGCCCCGCGAGTCTCGGCATGGCCGAGCCGATTCTGGAAACCCGCGCGGTCACGCGCCGGTTCGGCGGCCTGGTGGCGGTCGACCAGGTATCGATCACCATTCCGCGCGGGTCGATCTCGAGCGTGATCGGGCCGAACGGCGCCGGGAAGACGACCCTCTTCAACATGATCGCCGGCATCTACCGGCCGTCGGGCGGGGAGATTCGCTTCAACGGCGACGTGCTCAGCCGCGCCGGCGACGCCGGGCGGGCGAAATATCGCCGCCCGGACCAGATCATGGAGCTGGGCATTGCTCGGACGTTCCAGAATATCCGACTGTTCGCGAACATGACGGCGCTGGAGAACGTCCAGATCGGCAAGCACTGCCGGATGAAGGCCACCGCGCTCGGCGCGATCCTCCGCACCCCCGGCGTGCGCGAGGAGGAGGCGAGGTCCCGCATCCGCGCCATCGAGCTGCTCGACTACGTCGGGCTCGGCCGGCACGCCGAGGCGACCGCCCGGAACCTCAGCTACGGCGACCAGCGGCGTCTGGAGATCGCCCGGGCGCTCGCCAGCGATCCGAAGCTGTTGCTGCTCGACGAGCCGACCGCGGGCATGAATCCGCAGGAGACGGTCGGGATGACGCGGTTTTTCGACCAGATGCGCCGCGATCTCGACCTGACGGTGCTGCTGATCGAGCATGACATGAAGGTGGTGATGGGCATCTCCGACCATATCAGCGTGCTCGACCACGGGCAGAAGATCGCCGAGGGCACCCCCGAAGCCATCCGCAGCAACGATCAGGTGATCGAGGCCTATCTCGGCAAGGACGCCGAGCAGACGGCCGAGGCGCTGGCGCAACGCCAGGGCCGCACGCTGGTTCAACACGGTGACGCCGGCGAGGTGACGAACGCATGACCACGATGCTGGAGCTCGACGACGTCCACACCTATTACGGACATATCCACGCGCTGAAAGGCATCTCGATCACCGTCAACACCGGTGAGATCGTCACGCTCATCGGCTCGAACGGCGCCGGCAAGAGCACGACACTGAAGACGATTTCCGGTCTGCTGTCGCCGCGCACCGGTCAGGTGCGGCTGGAAGGCAGCCTCATCAGCGGCCTGCCGGCCCACAAGGTGGCCGGGCTGGGCGTCGCGCAGTCGCCGGAGGGGCGGCGCATCTTCCCGCGCATGTCCGTGCTGGAAAACCTGAAGATGGGGGCGTTCATCCACGGCAACGCGAAGGAGGAGGACCTGACGCGGGTCTTCGACCTCTTCCCCCGGCTGAAGGAGCGCATCGACCAGAACGCGGGCACGCTCTCCGGCGGCGAGCAGCAGATGCTGGCGATCGGCCGGGCGCTGATGGCACACCCGCGACTCTTGCTGCTCGATGAGCCATCGATGGGGCTGGCGCCGATCCTGGTCGAGCAGATTTTCCGGATCGTGCAGGACATCAACGCGCAGGGGACCACGGTGCTGCTGGTCGAGCAGAACGCGCTGATGGCGCTGGCGATCGCGAATCGGGGCTACGTGATGCAGACGGGCGAGATCGTGCTGACCGACGACGCGCACACCCTGATGCGCCACGAGGGCGTGCGCAAGGCGTACCTCGGCGAGGAGTAGGACCGGGAGCGCGTCCTGCCGGAACGTCGGGCAGTTGCGCGTGCCGGAGCAGGGGGCGTCGCGAGACGCAAGGCGTGCAGTACCGCCTCAACAGTTGTTGTAATGCCTCCACTCCGCCCACGAGGTGGGCGAGGTGGAGAGATCCCTACCGTTCTGCCGTAACGACAATAGTTGGCGTTTCGGCCGGAGTGCGCGAAGCGATCGGAGCGGAGCTATCGCTTCCATCCGCATCGTCATGCCGCGTGACGGGACCACCCCGCGGGCACTCCAGCGGGCGTGCCGGGCGATCCGGCCGTGCTTACGCTTCGGGCACCGGGTGGGTCGTGGAGGCCGCTTCGGACGCCGGTCGGGTGCGACGGAGCGCGCGAAGGCCATCCCAGATCGTGACGGCCAGCACCGGCACCAGCATGATCGCAACGGTGATCGACAGGCGCTCCAGCCACGTCGGGTCGGTCCAGTTCTGAATCCAGCTGGTGTAGTAGTACGACGCCAGCGCGCCAATGGCCCACGCACCGGCCCGGACCATCGGCATCCCGAGCGGGAGCACCGCCGCCAGCGCCACAAGCCAGATGATGTACCAGGGGCGCAGGTTCGACGTCGCCAGCAGCAGGAACCAGAAGAGCTGCTCATATCCGATGCGCGCCAGTGCCTCGGGCCGCCGCCACGCCACGAGCGCGCCGCCGATCGTGAGCACTACGATCACCGCGGTGCTGAATCGCTCGTAGATCGGCCCGAAGTCGAAGCCGTAGCCCAACTCGTCCTTGATGGTCGCCGCCAGCAGGGCGGGCGAGGTCACCCAGACGCCGCGCTGCGACTGGATCGCATCGATCGTCCCACCAATATCGAAGAATGGCGTGAACGCCACCCACAGGATCGCCAGCGACATCGCCGCCGTCTGGCCCACGACCGCCATCAGCCGCCGGTTCCAGCCGATGCGGAAGATGATCGCGACGATCGCGGCCGGGATCAGCATCACCGCGACGACCTTCAACAGTGCCGCCGCGCCGAGCAACGGGACAACCCCGCCTTCGTGACCGGACACCCAGCACCAGAGCGCGGCAACGACCAGCAGGATCAGCAGGACATCGTTGTGGGCGTTGGCGACGCCCTCCCAGAGCACGATCGGACACCACAGCCATGCCAGCGTGGCCGAGAGGGCGAGGTGTGGCTGCACGCGGCGGGCGATATCGTGAATCAGCATCGCCGTCGCGGCGGTGCCGGCCACCATGATGGCCTTGAAGATCAGGACCGCGATCTCGATCCGCTCGCCGTCGAACGCCGTCGCCGGTGCGGCGATCACGTTCCAGAGCGGTCCATAGGGCGAGGTGTCGTCCGCCCACTCCTGCGATGCGTAGGAGACGTAGGGGTCGAAATCCCACAGGCGATCGGGCGTGACCGTCGAGGGGTCGAGCCCGTAGTCGGTCAGCAGATGCGATCGGGCAGCGTAAATGTAGACGTCGATTGCCGTAGCAGGGTAGACCAGCGCGAAGGCGATCAATGTGAGCACCGAGATGCCGACGACCGGCAGCCAGGCGTCCCGGAAGGCGACGCCGCGCGCCGCGCGGATCGCCGTGAGCCACCCCGCGATCATCAACACCAGCGCGGCCAGCCAGACCAGGGACGGCACAAGTTCGTGGTTCGAGATCTTCCAGAGATCGACCAGCTCGGTGGCGTGGTCGAAGAAGCTGTAGCGAAGGACGAGCATCAGCCCGGCGACGAGGATGGCATATCCAGCCAGCCAAAGCCGGCCCAGCGCCGGGCGCGGCGATTCGAGGCCGATCGGCGCGGAATGACCCTGTGGCGGCATGTCGTTGGTTACGTGCAAGGTGTCCTCCGCAGGAGACAGTTTCGGCACCAACTGTACCGCGCCAGACCGGCCCACCAAAGGGGGTCGCCGTCATTTGTTGCAACAGTGCGGATGGGGTATAACGCAGGGGTGCCTTGACGACAGAACGCAGCGCGAGACGTCGCTCGTCCGAGAATCGACGTGCAAGGCATAGCCTGACATTGAGGAGCGAAGGACACCGATGGTCTTTACCCGGCCTGAATACAAGGTGGAGTTGCCGGAGCGCATCGCCCGCCTGAATGACATTGCCTACAACCTGTGGTGGACGTGGATCAACCCGGCCCGGCTGCTGTTCATGGAGCTGCATCCGGTATTGTGGGATGTGGTCGAGCACAACCCGGTGTTGTTCCTGCACCGCATCGAGCGGCAGCGGCTCGAAGCCGCGGCAAGCGATCCCAATTACCTGATGCTGTACGACCGCGTCGTCGCGGCGTTCGACCGGATGCGCGAGGCCGACGAGTCGACGCTGTGGATCGGCAGGCACCGGCCCGAGCTGGCCGGCAAGACGGTGGCCTATTTCTCGGCAGAGTTCGGCCTGCACCGTGCGCTGCCGATCTATTCGGGCGGTCTCGGCGTCCTCGCCGGCGATCACGTCAAGGAAGCCAGCGACATGGGCATCCCGCTCGTCGGGGTGTCGCTGCTCTATCGCCAGGGGTACCTGCGCCAGCGAATCGACCATGACGGCTGGCAGCACGATGTCCCGGCCAATCTCGATCCACACGCCGAGCCGGTCACGCAGGTGTTCAACGACGACGGCACGCCGTTGACGATTGCCGTCGACCTGCATCTCGGCGACGGCCAGCTCAAGCTCGCCGTCTGGCGCGTGCAGGTCGGTCGCGTGTCGATCTACCTGCTCGATTCGGATGTCGAGGGAAACCCCGACTGGACGCGGCATCTTTCCTCGCGCCTGTATGGAGGCGACACGGAGCATCGGCTGCGCCAGGAAATCATCCTCGGCATCGGTGGTGTCCGCCTGCTGCGCGCGCTTGGGATCGATCCCGTCTATTGGCACGCCAATGAGGGGCACGCGGCGCTGCACATGATCGAGCGCGTGCGCGAGTATGTCGCCGATGGCGTGGCGACGGACGATGCGATCGACCGGGTGCGCCGCGCGACGGTGTTCACGACGCACACGCCGGTGCCGGCGGGCCATGACATTTTTCCCGACACGATGATGGATCGCTACTTCGCGCAGTACTGGGGCGAGCTCGGTCTGGATCGCGAGGAGTTCCTCTCGCTCGGTCGCGTTGACGGCGAGCCCGGCTTCAACTTCACCGCGCTCTCGATGCGAATGGCGGCGCACATCAACGGCGTCAGTCAAAAGCACGGCGAAGTCACCCGCAGCATGTGGAGCAAGCTCTGGGGCGAGATGGCCGAGAAAGACCTGCCGATTGTCTCGATCACCAACGGGGTGCACCTGCGCACGTGGATCTCACCCATCCTGCGGCCGTTGTACGACCGCTATCTGCCGTCGAGCTGGCGCGACCAGCAGGAGAACCCGATGGTGTGGCAGACCATCGAGAATATCTCCGACGAAGAGCTGTGGAATGCGCACCTCGCCGCCAAGCAGGCGCTGATCGACGAGATCGACGAGCGCGCCCGGCGGCGCTATGCCGAAGGCATGTTCGATGCCTGGCAAATCCTCTCCTCGGGTGCGTTCCAAAACGCGAACGTAATGACGATCGGCTTCGCGCGCCGGTTCGCGACCTACAAGCGCGCGACGCTGATCTTCCGCGATCCCGAGCGACTGGCCCGGATTCTGACCGACCCCGACAACCCGGTGCAGCTCGTGTTCGCGGGCAAGGCGCACCCGGCGGACGAGGGTGGCAAGCGGCTGATTCAGGATATCTACCTCAAGGCGCGCGATCCGCGGTATCAGGGCCGGATCGCCTTCGCCGAGGACTACGAGATGGGGCTGGCAAGCCTGCTGGTGGCCGGCGTGGACGTGTGGTTGAACAACCCGCGTTACCCGCTGGAGGCGTCGGGCACCAGCGGCATGAAGGCCGCCGCCAACGGTGTGCTGAATTGCAGCATTCTCGATGGCTGGTGGATCGAGGGCGCCGAACCGGACGACAGCAACGGATGGGGCATCGAGCCGTCGACCCTGGAGGGCGACGCACAGGACGAGGCTGAGGCCAACGCGATCTACGAGACGCTGGAGCAGAAGGTCGTGCCGATGTTCTACCGGCGAGATGCCCGCGGCGTCCCGGTGGAGTGGATGCAGCGCTCGAAGCACGCGATCCGCACGATCGCGCCGCAATTCTCGACTCGCCGAATGCTGATCGACTACGTGAACCACCTCTACATGCCGGCGGCGAAGGGCGAGGATGCCCCCATGCCGCGCGGGTTGGTTCCCGCCGCCCACTGACCCGGCAGGGGATACAGGTTCAAAAGCACGCACGGGCCGGCATAGTGCCGGCCCGTCGCTGTTCGCGTTCGGTCCGCCAATCGTCGAGATCACGTCGGCAGGGGCGGCGCTACGGCGGCCCGAGCCCTGGATTTTACTTGCGCGCGGTCTACGGCGCGAGGGAGGCAGCGAGCTTTTGGGCCTCGGGGACCAGAGGCGAGCGATCGGCGGGCTGCAGGTCGATTGTGTTCATGCCGGTGATCGTGTCGAAGATCGCGCGGTCGCGGCCGTCCGGGGATGGGTGGCTTGCCTTCCAGAGCTGCAGGGCGGCGCGTCCCGTCCGCGTGACCCACGACCGCTGCTCGTTCCAGATCAGCGCGACCAGCGAAACCGCGGTCAACGCGATCGCCCCCGCCAGCGACGGCGCGGCTTCGCCTATCACCGAAAGCACGAGCCCGATCACACCCAGCACGACGCCAGCGGCCGCGATGCCGCGCAGCCAAACGGTCAGCACAGGCGAGCGCCGGTCAAACGCGCCGGCCGTGGCCAGGTTGTCCTCCAGTGCGCGCCGGAGGGCGCCGTCCCGCGACAATCGTTGCCCGAGCATTGCCGGAGTCGGCGCCCCGCCGCGCGCCGCGATATCGTCGATCGCATCGATCAACATCGCGTCGCGCGGGGTTGCCGGCGCCGTGCCGGCGCGCAGGACGTGCTGGCCATCCATGGCGATCGCGCCTCGGTCGATGGCGTCGAGCGCTGCCCCGGCGAGCACCGCGCGGTCGACCCGGCCGCGGGCGATGGCGCCCATATCGATCGCGTCGCCGTTGTCCAGGGAGGCGGCGCTATCCGTGCCTCGCCACGTCAGGATCTTCGTGCCGATGGAGGCCGCGAGCACCAGCGCGGCGAGTCCGCCGAACAGCAGCGCGCCCCACGGTGTCAGCAACTCGCCCAGGCCCTTCTGGAGCTTGGTCAGCGGTGCGTTCGGGGTTGGCTCGAAGAGCTGTGTCCACTCGACCCATGATGCTGCCTCGACCACGGCATCGCCGATGCGATCGTCGTCGATCAGCGCCTGCGCCTGCACGGAGGCGATGTAGTCGAGACGCTCGGGGGTGATACCGCCGCGCGGGTAGAAATTGGTGCCTGTGGCGAAGCCGATCCGCGTCTGCGTGTGGTCCGGCTCGGTGACGATCGCAACCATCAGCAGGCCGTCGTCGGCGCCGTCGCTGGTTTCGACGGGCGTGTCGGCGTAGCGCTCGGCGGCGACTTCGTCGGCGGATTGCTCGGGATCGATGCCCTCGCCGGTGATGACGTGAACCGTGAAGGGGATGCCGAAGTCGCGGGATTCGTTGACGACCTTTTCGAGCTCCTGGCGATCCTCTTTCCGGAGGAGGCTGTCAGGCTCGATCAGCACGGGGTCGGTGGTGACCTGAACGTGGGAGAAAATGTCCCAGCCGTCGTGCTCGGTGGTCACGGCCTGCCCGAGCTTGAGCGCGCCGAAGGCGGCGCCGGCAAGGAGGATGAGCGCGAGCAGCGTAGCGCTGATCTTGATCGGCATCAATGGCTCCCTGTGTTCACGGTCGGGTCCGCCGTGCCGGCGGCGCGCTCGGGCGTGCCGTGCGGCGTGCGGTCGCCGGATTCGACCGAAACGCCTGGCAGGATTCCCCAAAACCGGTCGGCTCCATGTTGAGCGAGCCACACCCAGGCGAGCTGGATGCCGAGGCCCGCGAGGATCGCGACGGCGAGCGCGATCGGAAGGTGATAGCGGTAGAAATCGACCTTCATGCCGACCACGATCGCGCCGACCTGACCCGCCAGCAGGAAGGCCAGCAGCGCCGTGCCCGAGGTCAGCCCGCGGCGAATGACCAGCCAGGCCAACACGCCGATCCCGAGCAGCGCCAGCGGCAAATCGATCCCCCAGACATCGGTGTGGATGCCGAACAGGCCGAGCGCGCTCTCGGCGAGATTGCCGGTGGTGCTGAATTGCCACGTCAGCCGGTGGTAGATGCGTTCGAGCGCTTCGAACGGGTTGGCGATGTTGACGTTCGGCCACGCCGCCGCCTGCTCGTCCATCTCCTGGGCGCGAAGCTGAAACAGGTTCCACGTGCGGCGGACCGGTGCGGGCCAGAGATAGGGATAGGCAATGACGAATGTCGCCACGGCGATGATGGGCTGAATGATCAGCAGGGGTGCCAGCGAGCGCGCTTTCGCGCGGCTGACGAGCTCGAAGCGATCGAGCGCGAGCAGCCCGACGCCGTACAGCGCGAGCGGGAAGGCGAGCAGCATCGGCGAGAGCTTCGTCGCGCCGCCCAACCCGAGCAGGATTCCCAGCGCCAGCGCGAGCCCGCGGCTCGGCGAGCGGCCCAGCCGAAGCGCCACCAGCAGCGTGAGCGCGATGAGCAGGATCAGGAGCTGGTCCGAAAGTGCCTGGCTGCCGATCCAGATATGCAGTGGGTGCAGCGCCAGCAGCAGCCCTCCGGCGGTGCCGGCGACGACACCAGCCAGCGCGTTGCCGAGCGCGAACACGACGACGACGGTGAGCGCGGCGACGACGGCGTTGGTTCGCCGGGCGGCGTCGAGGTCGGCCTGGTCGGGCATTGCGCCGGCCGCCGTGTTCCAGTCCGTACCGTAGGCAAAGTCCCAGACGCCGTTGGTCTCGGTGTCGCGACCCTGGAG
>JAEVYR010000379.1 GCA_023392645.1 Chloroflexota bacterium
GGACTGCACTGCGCCGACATGTTCGACAAATCACCGCGCTATCCGGCGCGGCCGATGATCCCCTGCACGATGCCGGCGGCGACCGGCGTCGGATCGCCTTCGAGCTGGGCCGCCGAAACCCGAATGAACACGTTGCCCCGCTGCACGAGCAGGGTGATCTCGTTGCCGTAGGTCTCCTGGCCCCAGAGCGCGCGACTGTAGTCGCCAAGGCCGGGCGAGTCGACCTCCCACGCCCCGGTCAACGTCGATTGATCGACGAGCGAAAGATCGAGCGCGGCGGCGGCGCCCTGCGGGTTGTCGAAGACGTGGACGCTGACGTAGACCCCGTTGATCTGGGTCGGCTCGACATTGGCACCGCTCGGCAATTGCCAGGCGCGTGTGACGTTGCCCTGCCAGCCCCAGCCGGTGAACAGCGCGGTGGTGTCGGCCGGGCTCACGTAGTTTTCTGCGACCTCCGCCAGGGTCCGGTTGCGCTCGCCGGTAATCACGAGCTGAGCCGGCACATCGCCGGCGCCGGGCAGCAGCGAGAAAAGATCGACCGGCGCCGCATTCGCGGGTGGGGCCGCGCTCGCCTGCGGCGCCCCGACCATGCCCTGGACGATACCGACCGCAACTGCGAGCGGGTCGGTGCCGACCGACATCACACTGACGCGAATCGCGACGGTGCCGACGCGGGAATAAACCGATGCTTCGGTGCCCATGTCGGTCGCGCCCATGAGCGCGCGTGTTTGTTCGCCGATCGGGGAAATCTGCACATCGCCGAGACCTATCTGGTCGCGGCGGACATCGGCGAAGTAGGTCAGCGCCTGGGAGGCGCCGTCGGCGGTAGCGAATCGGTGGAGCTCGACATCGACATAGACGAGGCCATCAGCAGAAGAGCCGCCATTTGGCGGCTCGTAGTAGACGAATGCGTTCTCCTGCCAGCCCCAGTCGTCGAAGAATCTGCTCACGGCGGCCGGATCGCTGAAGGTCGCCGTGATCTGGTCAACCCCCAGCGAGCCCTGCTCCTTCACCGCGAGCCCATCCGGTGGAGACAGGCTCGCAACACTGTCCTGGATGTTGATTGACGTCGCCGTTCCGGAATCGTTGCCAGCCGGCGCGCTGGAGGACCCTTCACCACTAGCCGCTGACTCCGAGGAAGGCGGCACCTGACCGGTGGCGGCACCGTCGCCAAGCGCCTCGATCGTGAAGCTCCTGACCGAGATTTGCGCGCCACGATTGCAGAACAAGCCCGCGTCGCCACCCTGCACCAGGCGGTTGTCGGTCGCACGGGATATCTCCGCTCCATCGATGTACAGGCGAAGCTCGTTGCCGCGCTGCTCGAACCGATAGGTGTGCCACTCGGTATCCAGTCCCATGTTGGTCTCGGACAAAGGGGTTTCAGGATAGAGACGAAAACTCTCGTCGCCCGGCTTGAACCGCTCATCGGCGACGGAAATGAACGCCGACCCTCCGTTTTCCAGCGAGTCTGAACGATCAGTGTACATCCCGCTGATGTAGCGAAGATCTCCACTCCAGCGACCGAACAGACCAAAAGATGAGTATGCGGGCAAGGAGACAAGCTGTATCTCGGCTTCGATCGCGTAATCGCGAACTCCCCCGAGATCCACCGGTGCCACGAGATAGCTGCACTGCTGGCCATCACTCAACACCATATTGTCGAGAGTCGACCAGCCACTGGCGCTCACCCACGATCCGAACGGCGTTCCATTACCGGCCTGGAAAAGCACCGTGTCGGAGCTGGCCGCCTCTTCCGTCGGCTCCGGCGTGTCGGTCACCGCCGCTTCGGTGGCTTCTTCGGTGGCCGCTACCGGCTCCGGGGTGACTTCGCCGAACGGCGCGTCGGCCGCGCCGATTCCGACGATCAGCACCATCGCTTCGCTATCGACCGTGCTGGCCTGCAGCGGCGTCTCCGCCGGCAGGCTGACGCCCTGCCCGGCGCCGATCGTGCCCTGGAACCCCGACGGGCTCACCACGTTCAGCGCGCCGGATTCGACGTAGATGCCGATCGGGCCGGCGTGACCCTGCTCGCCGGTGGCGGAACCGGGCGAGAAGGTCGCGCGCGAGAGGAAGACCTGACCCGAATCGAGCGAGAGCCCCGAAACCGGCATCTGCACCAGCACGGTCGGCGCGATCTCGTCCGCGCCCTGCGTCGTCCCGGCGGTGAGATCGACCGGTGTCGCCTCGCCGTCCGTGGCGTCGCTCGCGGCGGCGACGCCGTCCGAAAGCCGCAGCCGCAGCACGACGGCGGGCTCGGCGCCCCGGTTCGCGAGCGTCACGGTCGTGCCGGCGTTGAGCGGCAGCGCGTTCCCGGCCGGGATCGTCGTGCCGAAACCGAAGGCGTCCTGGATCGACAGCGCGCCCGACTCGACGTAGTAGAGCTCGGCCGATGCCGTGGTGCGCGGCGACTGCGACGCGCCGGCGGGCAGCTCAAGCCGCTCCAGCAGCAGCGCGCCATCGATGCTCGACGCGTCGGCGACCGGCGCGCTGGCGACGACCGGCGCGTCGATGCCGTCGACGGCGAAGAGCTGGGTCGCGCTGCTCGGCGGCACGGCTGGCGTGCCCTCCTGCGCCATCGCGCCGAAGGCGCCCGACCCAACGGTCATCGAAAGCACCATCATCCACGCCATCATGAGCCTGATTCGCCTTGTCATTCCCGCTCTCCCCTTGCCGTACGCATCCCGGATCGCCGCCCAACACCGCCTACCAGTCGATTGCCATCTGCCACGTCGCGTCCTGAACCTCGCCGAAGGCGCCGACATTGAAAGTCAGGACCATTGGCCCCCGGTCGGTGCCCGAAGGCGGGTTGAACTGGATCGTGCACCCAAAGGCTTCCGCCGGAGCCAGCTCCGTGGTCGACTCGCATGTGGCAAACGGGTTCCCCCATTCCCCGCCACGATCGTCGGTGACCGATATCAGGTTGCGGTCAAAGGCGACCTCGGCGACGGACTGTCCGGTATTCGTATAGATCAACTCGAAGCGAACGACGCTCGTAAACGGCCTGACCGTGACAGTCATCTCGGCGGTTTCCGACGTCCATGTCTGCCCATCCTCCAGCACGGTGCCAGGCGCTGGCCCGTCAGCCTCGGTCCAGTTCCGTGTGAACAGCTCGCCCTCGGCGCCGGCCACCCCGGCCAGGAACACCACCGCTTCCGTTTCGCCGGTGCTCGCGAGCAGCGGCGTCGCCGCCCGCCCGCACACCCCCCCCCCCCCCGCGCACGCCCCCCCCACCCCCCCC
>JAEVYR010000386.1 GCA_023392645.1 Chloroflexota bacterium
CGTGCCGCTTCCGGCGCAGCAGCAGCCGGTGCCGGGCCCCGCCCGCGGCCCCGCCCCCCCCCCCCCCCCCCCCCACGACAGGGAACCCATCCGTATCCGTGGCAGGTGAAACGGAGAACACCATGCAATCGGTAGTAAGTGATCGATCAGTAGCAGGAGATCGAGGGAAGGAGCGTGCGGGTCAGACGCGCGTGACCACCCGCTGGGCGGGCGGTCTGCTCGTGTTGCTCGTCACCGTGATGTTCGGCGGCGTCTCGCTGCTGCGCATCCTCGAGGACGGCGAGATCCTCAGCGATTGGCAGGTCGATCAGTTCCGGGCGGGACACGCCCACGCCGGCGTGCTGATCATCCTCTCGCTGGTCTACCTCATCCTGCTCGAGCGCACCCGCTGGAGCGATCGCGGGAGAACGTTCATCATGACAACCTTGCTGGCAGGAGGGCTGGCGCAGTCCGGCGGCTTCTTCCTGCACATGCTCGTCGGTGACCCGGAGTCGTTTTCGGCCGGCATCGCCCTGACCCTGGCCGGCGCGCTGCTGCTGGCCACCGCCGTGATCGCCCTCGGCGTCGAATTGCTGCGCGGTGCCCGGGACGAGGGAGAGTGGACAGTATGAGCGAGTTTCAGGCTCGAAGATTTCGCGCCGATTTCCCCGAGGGCACCGTCGTCTTCCTGATCGGCATGCGGATCAACGATTTGCGGCGCGTGCGCGAGTGGTGGCCGGTGTTCATGGCGATGCCGAAGATGGTGCGCGAGCTGTCGGCACATCCGGAGCTGGGCTTTCTCGGCGGCGAGAGCTGGCTCCGCTGGCGTGAGCCGATGGTGCAGCAGTACTGGCGCGATATGGACAGCCTGATGCGCTACGCGACCTCGCGCGACGGCGAACACCTGCCGGCCTGGGCGGCGTTCAACCGCCGCGCGCGAGCGTCGCGGGCGGTCGGCATCTGGCACGAGGCCTACGAGGTGCGCCCGGAGACGAGCCACATCGTCTACCGCGACATGCCGCCCTTCGGGATGGGCAAGGCGATCGGCGCGAACCCCGTCGATCTCCTGCCACCACAACCGGTGGGCCGGGTCGGCGATGCACCCGACGAGGTGCCCGAAATCGCCTGACCCGCGCCGTCAGTCGGTCACGGTCGGGCCGCCGGCCGGCGCGTCGCCGGTTCGCTTGGCCAGCCGGCCGCCACCCTGCCGCAGGAGCGGGCTCACCGGCAGGACGCCGTCGTCGTCGAAGATCGGCGCCTCGAAGAACTCGAGATCAGAGAGGTGGGGGGCGCCGCTGGGATTGATGAAGACTCCTTCGCCGATTGGCCAGCCGGTGCTGACGAGCACCTGATCCTCTCCGACGTACTGCTGCTCGACATGGAGATGGTCATCGACGCGCCAGATGTCGATCGTGGCGTCGTGGCGCTCGTAATGGCCGGTGACGGCGTCGAGCGTGGCGGGATCGACTTCGATCACGGTCCGCTCCGGCTTTTCGATCTCCAGGTAATGCCGCAGCGCCCATTTCTCGATCGCGTCGGTCGCGTGGAGCCCCTGGTCGCTATTGGTGAGTATGGCGAGCGCGAATGCGTGTTCGGGTACGATCAGGAGCCAGGCGCGGAAGCCGTTGGTGGCGCCACCGTGGTTGACCAGCGACACCCCGTCGAGGTCCACGATGTTCCAGCCGATGCCGTAGCCCTCGTCCGGCTCGTGCAGCCAGGAGGTCGGCACTCGCATTTCCTGCGCGCCGGTGTCGGAGATCACGCGGTCGCCGCCGAGAACTCCGTCGTTCAGGTGCATCTCGGCGAAGGCGAGGAGATCGTCGACGGTGCTGACGATGCCGCCGGCGGCGTTGACCGAGCGGGGCAGCGCCCAGGGGCGTGGAATCTGATACCCGGCCTCCCGGCTTGCCAGCACGTGGCCGCTGGCGGTGGGCCAGGTGACGAGGTCGGTGGTGGGGAACGAGGATGCATCCATCCCGAGCGGCGCGAAGATCCGCTCCGCGACGACATCCTCGTAAGCCATGTCCGTGGCGAGCTCGATGATGCGTCCGGCGAGACTGAATCCCATATTGCAGTAGGCGACGATCTCGCCCGGCCGCGTCCATGGCCGCACCTCATCGAACCGGGCGATGCTGCGTTCGAGGGCATCGTCGCCGTCACCCTCCTCGAAGAAGTAGTCGCCCTCGAAACCGGTGGTGTGGTTGAGCAGATGCCGCAGGCTGAGGTCCGCGAAGTCATCGGGTCGCTGGATCGGCAGATCCGGCACCCAGTCGCTGACCGGCGCGTCGAGATCGAGCACGCCCTGGTCGACGAGCGCCATCACGGCTGTGGCGGTGAAGACCTTGCTGATCGAGCCGATCTGAAACCGCGTGTCGGGCGTGACCGGCGCCGGGTGGTCGAGGTTCGTCACGCCGGTGGCGGCGTGCTCGCGTGTCCCGTCGTGGAGCACGGCGGCGGTCATCCCCGGGACGTTCCAGCGGGCGGCCTCACCCTGGACGGCGGCGGTCAGGGAGGTGTAGGCCGGCATCTCGCCGGGCCAACCGGCCGCGGCCGGCTGAGCTGACGCGTTTCGTCCCAGGCCGAGATGCGATCCCACCACCATGCCGCCCGCTACAGCGAGCGCGCGACGGCGTGTCATCGGCGTGCGCAGGCTCTTGTTGGACAGACGTTCCCCGAAGCTGGTCGGCATGTGTTTCCTCCATGCTGGCCGAAAATACGGCGAATATATGTGGTAACCCGCGTCCACTATAGCCCGGAGTCGTGCATAGGCAAGGGATCTCGCGGTGACGGTGCGCGTACACTCGACAGGCAGGATGGGAGCGGATGATGGCCGATGAGGAAGTGGCAGCAGGCGACGTTCTCCCCGGACGGTGGGTGGCCGACCCGCCGCCGGGCACGACGCTGGTGCTCTTCGGTTTGCGCGTGAACCGGTGGGGGTGGGTGGTGAGCTGGCTGCCGCTGGTGCGGGCGC
>JAEVYR010000406.1 GCA_023392645.1 Chloroflexota bacterium
GTGACGGGAACGAGCAACCCGCCCTCGCCATCGACGCCGCCGCCGGCGAACTCCGCATCGCCCTGGCGAGCGATGCCATGCGCGAGGCACGAGAGATGTTCGACAACCTCGCGCAACGACTGGAAGCGCGCGGCGCCGACGGCATCGACGGGGTCGAGCACCCCGGACGGCTGTACGCGACCTTGATCGAAGCGTCGCTCGCGCTCGATCAGCCCGAGGTGGCTCGCCAACACGCTCGCGCGGCGATCGCCTTCCTCACCGAGCGCGCCAGCCGCGTGCCCGACGCCGACCGCGCGAGCTACTTCGGGGGCGTGGCGACCCACCGCCGCATCCTCGATCTCGCTGCAAGCCTCGGCGTCATCGCCGGCTGATGACTTGATCCCACGGGGCGGCGCGACGGGGTGTATCCCACGGCGGACGATCCGGCCCCGGCATGGACCCGCACCGGCGCGCTATCGCGTCGCCCAGAGGAGACCGCGCTCGACGATGGTCCGTGCCTCCGGTACCTCGAAGTCGGCGTCGACGTGACCCAGCGAGCAGTAGAAGACCTTTCCCTCGCCGTATTTTCGCTTCCACACCACCGGCATGACCGTGCCGGCGATCCATGGCGCGTGCTCACCGGAAAATGTCGTCGTCGCCAACACCTCGTTCGACGGGTCAACGTGCAGGAAATACTGCTCCGAGTGCATGGCGAAATCGCCCAGCCCGGCGGTGATTGGGTCGTCATGATCGGCAATATTCACCGTGTAGTCGATGATGTTCCCCGGGTGCGCGACCCACTGGCCCCCGCAGGCAAACTGATACTCGGTGCTGGCGCGAAAGGCGTCGCCCATGCCGCCGTGCCAGCCGCCAAGCCCCGCGCCGGCCTTGACCGCGCCGAGCAGCCCCGCCTCCTGCTCTTTCGCGATCTCGCTCTGCGTGTAGACCGGCACGATCAGGTCGTATTGCGGCATGCGGCCGGTGTCGGCGAGCACGTCCAGCGTCTCGACGAGATCGACCTCGTACGCATGACCTTCCAGGATTCGCGCGAATCGGGTCGCCGTCTGCTCGGGCTCGTGCCCCTCCCAGCCGCCGTAGAAGATCAGTGCCTGTTTCGCCATCTCGCCTGCTCCTCTCGTACCTTGACCGCCGCCACATCGAGCGGCACCGGGCGCTCCATCCTCAAGTACGCGTCGCGCGTGCCGCTCACGCCCGACCGGCGAAGCGAACGACCAGATCGTAGATGAACTGCGTGCCGAACGCGAGATCGTCGACATGGATGCGCTCGTTGTGGCCGTGCACGAGCGGATCGTAGATCTGCAGGCGCTCGGTCGGCAACATCGGGAAGAAGCCATAGACCTTCACGCCGGGAATCAGCGGCGCGTCGGTTCCCCCGGACGACATCGTCGGGATCACCGCCGCCTCGGGATCGAGCGCGGTGATCGTCTCGCCGATCGCATCGAAGAACGCCGATTCCGCGTCGGCGGCGGTGCCGCCGTCCGGCGTGACGATCTAGACCGCCGCGAGATCGACAACCGCCGCCTGCACCTCGGCCCGGAACGCCTCCGGGTCCTGCCCAGGCAGCACTCGCCCGTCGATGTCCACGACGATCTCGCCCGGAATCACGTTGATCCGCTGCCCGCCGTGAATCATCGTCGGCACCGCCGTGTTGCGGGTGGTCGCCCTCAGCGTCAGCAGCTCGTCTTCATTAAATGGAAGCTTCGCGAGCTCCTCCCACGCGACATCGCCACGGTCGAGGAGATCCCGCACCGTCCCGGACAGCTCGCCGCAAACGGCATTCGCGATCGTGGTCAGCATCGCCCGCACGGTCGGCGTGAAAACTGTCGGCGACTGCCACGCGTGGAGACGCGCGAGCGCCTCGCCGAGCCGGCTCATGGCGGTGTCGTCGAGCGGCACCGAAGCGTGACCCGGCGTGCCCGTCACCGTCATCCGCAGGTGCGTGGAGCCCTTCTCCGCCACCTGGCAGCCGTAGAACCGGTGGCCCTCGATCTCCATCGGGGAGCCGCCGCCCTCGTTGATCGCGAATTCGGCGTCGATCAGGTCGCGGTGATGCTTCCACATCCAGTCGGCGCCGAACGCGCCGCCCGCCTCCTCGTCGGCGAAGGCGACGAAGATGACATCGCGGTCGAGCGGGACCTCGCGTTCCTTCAGCGCGAGCATCACGGCCAGCTCGGCGGCGACCTGCCCCTTCATGTCGAGTGCGCCGCGGCCCCAGATGTAGCCGTCGACCAGCTCGCCGCCGAAGGGGTCGCGATCCCACCGCTCGGGCTCGACCGTCACCACGTCGGTGTGCCCCATCAGCATGATCGGCCGCCCGGCTGGGGCATCGGCCCGCAGGCGCGCGACGAGGGTGGCGCGATTCGGCGCCGATTCGAGCACGTGCACCTCGTCGAAACCCGCCTCCCGGAGGATCGCCGCGAGATGGTCGGCGGCCAGCTTCTCGTTGCCCGGCGGGCTCATGGTGTTGAGGCGCAGCAGCGCCCGCAGATGCTCGATCGCGCTTTCGCGCAGGGCAGGATCGACGTTGATGTTCACACGCGTGCCTCGGGGAATGGCCGGCCATGCCGGCGGCGACAGGACTCACGGGCCCATCGTACACGCGGTCAGGCAGGCGTGCCGAGGTTGGCCCATCCGGGCGGTATCCCGCGTCGGCCCGGCATGCCCCTGGAGCGTATGCACCGTGGTAGCATGCTGGCGATGGGCCGAGTGTCGCGGCGATTTGCCGGAAAGTGACATATGACCGAACTTCTCAAGGACAAGCCGTGGGTGCTCGGGCTGCTGGTGATCGCGATTGCCGGCGCCGGCTTCGGAATCTGGAATCTCACCACCGAGTCCACCTACGAATGGCGCGGCGCGGCCTATAATCCGCCTCGCCCCGGCGTCGATTTCACCCTCACCGACACCGACGGCGAACAGCTCTCGACCACCGATCTCGAAGGCAAGGTGGTGCTGCTCTACTTCGGGTACACCTATTGCCCCGACTTCTGCCCGGCCACACTCACGGACTTCCAGCGCGTCAAGCAGGACCTCGGCGACGACGCCGACAAGGTCGCCTTCGTGATGGTCACGGTCGATCCCGAGCGCGACACGCCCGAGCGCATGAAGGAGTATCTCGAATTCTTCGACCCCTCCTTCATCGGTCTGACCGGCTCCGAGGAAGAGCTGGCGCCGATCAAGGACCAATTCGGGATCATCTCCATGGCCGGTGACGCGACGCCCCAGAGCGCCGGCGGCGAGGTGTACTGGGTCGATCACTCGACCAAGGTCTACGCGCTCGACACGAACGGAGATCTGGCACTGGAATACGCCTTCGGGACCGATCCCGCCGACATCACTGCCGACGTCGAGCACCTCATCGATTCCTGACCACGACGCTCCACCGGAAAGGCCTCGCTGA
>JAEVYR010000423.1 GCA_023392645.1 Chloroflexota bacterium
TGCGTCCGGCATCCGCTCCTCCCCGCGAATCGGAGCGACCCCGTGGACACCCCATCCGGCGACCAGCTTACCGTCATCTTCGACGGCACCAGCGCGCTTTACTCCGGCATCCGGCGATGGTTGGACGCGCCGGGCCGTATCGCCTGGATACCGTGCCAGGCGACGGAGCCGAATGCGCGCGGCGGGCGCCTCTGTGAGCGAACGCTGGTCGCAATCACCGCCGACGGTGACATCGACACCGGCTGGCGAGCCCTCGCGCGGGCTCTGTCGGCCGCGACCGGCTCTCGCTGGCCCTACCGAATCGGGACGCTGCCGCTCATCTGCCCGCTGCTGTCGATGGCGTTCGTCGGACTCGCGTCACTGCTGCGACGGCTGCCGGGCGTGACGCCTTGGTGCGATCGGCACCCCGAGGCGTGCCGTCCGGGGCGGGTGACAGGCGATGCCGGCTGACGCACAATGCCGGCAACGATTCGCCAGCCAAAACAGGAGCCGCCATATGGCCATTACCGATCTTGCTCACATCGCGCTCGCTTGCCACGACCTGGAAGCGTCGGTCGCGTTCTACGAAAAGCTCGGCATCCGCGAGGCGTTCCGGCTGCACAGGGAGGACGGCAGCGTCATGCTCGCCTATCTCCACGTCGCCGGCGACCGCTTCATCGAGCTGTTCCCCGGCGGGCCGGAGCCGGGCACGAAACCGGCCGGCAGCTTCCGCCACCTCTGCCTGATGACCGACGATCTCGACACGCTGGTCGCGGAAATCAAGGCGCAGGGCATCGCGATCGACCGGGAAACCAAGGTGGGGCTCGACCACAACCTGCAGGCGTGGATCACCGATCTCGACGGCAACGCGATCGAGCTGATGCAGATCGCCGACACCTCGCCCCAGCGCGCCACGGCCGATGGCCAGCCGATCGAGGAGACCGATACCATCAAGCCCGCGAGGTAGCGCGTCATGCGATCGGCGGTGACATCGGCGCGTACCAGTTGCGGTCCGGGCGCTTGCGGACATACCGCGCGATCGGGAGATCGTCCTCGGTGCGGATCGTCCACCGCAGCAGCTCGGTCGTGAGCGCGAGCTGCTGGGCGGCAAGCTCCGGATCCTCGTAGAGGTTGTCCAGCTCGAACGGATCGGCGGCGAGGTCGTACATCTCGCCGTTGCCCTGCGAGTCCATCGTCAGGGTCCAGTCGCCCATGCGCACCTTCTTCAGGTTCCCGCTCTGGGTGACGCTGTTGAGCTCATCGAACGACGCTCCCTCGTACGGAAAGTGCAACGGCGGCCGCTCGTTTTCGGTGTAGTGAATGCCGCCGACACCGAGCTCGGCGTAGATGCTGCGGAACTCCTCCGCCGGGAACGGCTCGCCGGCGAGGATGGGCCAGAGGCTGCGGCCCTGCACGCCGTCGGCGATGGGGAGATCGAGCATGTCGCAGATCGTCGGGAAGATATCGACCAGCGAGACGAACTCCTCGCGCATCGTCTCGCTCGCGACGATCCCCGGCCCGCGAACGACCAGCGGCACGCGCGTCAGCACCTCCGGCAGGCCAACGCCCTTGCGCTGCAGGCTGTAGTCGCCGGCGTAGTCGCCGTGGTCCGATGTGACGATCAGGACCGTGTCGTCGAGCCGGCCCTCGCGATCGAGCCACTCGACGAATCGCCGGATTTGATCGTCGATGAGCCGGATCATGCCGAGATAGACGGCGCGGTACTGGCGCCATGCGTCGTCGTAGCCGGGGCGCTTCTCCTCGATCAGGTCGCGCAGCCGGCGCCACTTCCCGCCCTTGCCATCGATCGCTTCCGGGCCGACGGCGCGGTCAGGAATCTCGTCCTCCGGGAACATGCTGAAGTACGGCTCGGGCACCTGATAGGGATTGTGTGGCTCGGCGAAACTCAGCCAGAGAAAGAACGGGTCGCTCGGATCGGCTTCCTCCAGCCCCGCGATGGCATCGCTGACCACCCGGTACGGCGGCTGGTTCTCCAGCGGGAAGGGCGTTGCCTCGGGATGGACGCCGTGATCGAGCGATTCCAGCCACGTGTCGAAGGCGGCGTCGCGCTGCGTGCGCCGGTCGGGCCGGCCGCCGCCGTTGTGCATGTACATCGACGACCAATCGAAGTCGTCTTCGGTCAGGTACGTGTGGTTCTTGCCGGAGAGGAGGATGCGGTAGCCCTGCTCGCGCAGCGTCCTCGGCAGATCGGTGAGCGCGGTGACGCGATCGAGGGCCCCGTTCTCGCGGACGCGCGTCGCCTTCGGCCAGCGACCCGTCATCAGGCTGCATCGGGCGGGGCCGCAGGTCGGCATCGGCGTGTAGGCATGGCGAAACCGCGCGCCGTCCCGGCCCAGCGCATCGACGCAGGGCGTCGGATCGAGCGGGTAGCCCTCGGCGCGGGAGAAATCGGCCCGCTGCTGGTCGGTCATGATCAACACGATATTCGGACGGTGGGGCATGATCGCGCTGGCACCTTCCCTGAATCGCGAATCGGGATTCGAGATGGACCGATCATACCGCCGCGACGCGCGAGCGCCATGGTGCGCATCCCGCCGGGTCAGCGTATGCTGACGGCGCATCGACCGCCGGCCAACGTGGCACAGCGCGAAAGGCATCTCGTGAGCCGCCCCAACATTCTTTTCATCTGCACCGACCAGCAACGCTACGACGCACTGGGCTGTTACGGCAATCCGGATATCGAGACGCCAACGATCGACCGGCTCGCCGCTGACGGCGTGCTGTTCGAGCAGTGCTATGTCCAGAGCCCGGTCTGCGCGCCGTCGCGGGCGAGCCTGGTCACCGGGCAGTATGTCGGCAACCACGGCCTCTGGGCGAACGGCGTGGCGCTGGCGCCCCACCAGCCGATCGTCTCCCGCGCCCTTGCCGACAGCGGCTACGACTGCGGCATGATCGGCAAGATGCACCTCGCCGCCTGCTTCGAGGGTCGCACCGAGCCGCGTCTCGACGATGGCTACGACGTCTACCGATGGGCGCACGACCCGTCGCATGGATCGCCCGAGAACGACTATCACCGCTGGCTGCGCGAGCGACACCCGGACGTGTATCAACGAGCGGTGGGGAGCGGTCCGCGCGTGCGCCACCAGCCCGGCGGGTTCGACACCGTTCCGACCGAGGCCCATTACAGCCGATGGGCGAGCGAGCGGGCGCTCGAGTTTCTCGACCGTGAGCGCGACGAAGACGATCCCTTCTTTCTCTGGGTGAACTTCTACGACCCGCATCATCCTTTCGTCGCGCCTCGGGAGTATCTCGACCGCTACGACCGCGACGCCGTGCCCGATCCGGTCGGGTTCAATGGCTAGCTGGGCACGATGCCGCCGATCCAGCGGGAGGCGTCGGCCGAGAGCTACGCCGGGCATGCGCGCGGTTTCGCGGATCACTCGCCTCGTGAAATCAAGGAGATCATCGCCGCCTACTACGCGATGGTGACGCTGATCGACGACGAGGTGAAACGCATCCTCGACCGGCTCGACGCGCTCGGGCTGGCGGACGACACGATCGTGATCTTCACCAGCGACCACGGCGAGATGCTGGGCGATCACCACCTGCTGCTGAAGGGTCCGATGCTCTACGACCCGGCGGTGCGGGTGCCACTGATCCTGCGCTGGCCGGGCACGCTGCCGGCGGGCGAGCGGCGCTCGGAGCTGGTGCAATGGATCGACCTGACCAGCACCTTCACGGATGTCGCCGGTCTCGATCCGATGCCGACCGCGCAGGGCATGAGCCTGCTGCCGCTGGCGCGAGGCGACGATGATGCCGAATCGCGAGGCTGGGCGCTCTGCCAATACCGCAACAGCGGCCACCCATACGACCCGCCGGTGCACCTGACGATGCTTCGGGCCGGCGACCACAAGCTGGTCGTCCAGCACGGGCCGCCGGCATCGACGCGCGAGCGCACCGGCGAGCTCTACGACCTCGCTCGCGACCCGGACGAATTGACGAACCTGTGGGACGACCCCGAAGCGGCCGGGACGCGCATTGAGCTCGAGCGCATGTTGCTGGACGTACTCGTCGCGACGGAGGATCGGTCCCAGCCGCGAACGGCCTTCTGGTAGGATCGCGCGATGAGTTCTTGCATTGACGCATTTGGAGAGACTTCCGCATGTACGAACTTGCTGATATTCACCCGACACCGCAGTTCGCTCGGCCACGCTGGCATGATCTGACCGGCCCGTGGCAATTCGCCTTCGACCCCGACGACGCCGGCCGCGCTGCCCGCTGGGAGCGGGAGCCGGCGTCGTTCGACCGGACGATCACCGTGCCCTTCCCGCCGGAGTCGAAGGCTAGCGGCATCGATGATCCCGGCCCGCATCGCGTCGTCTGGTACCGGCGGGAGATCGCCGCGCCCGCGCTCGATCGCGCCGCCGCAGAACGGCTGCTGCTGCGCTTCGGCGCGGTCGACTACCGCGCGGACGTCTGGATCAACGGCCAGCACGTCGCCTTCCACGAGGGCGGGCAGACGCCGTTCTTCGCCGATATCACGCACGCGATCGAGGACGAGTCGCTGACGATCGTCGTACGGGCCGAGGACGATCCGGTCGACATCTCGCAGCCGCGCGGCAAGCAGGACTGGCAAACACCGTCGCACGGCATCTGGTACCGCCGCACCACGGGCATCTGGCAGCCGGTCTGGCTGGAGATCGTCGGCAGGCATCGCATCGCGGACGTCCACTGGCAGCCGGACGCGCCGGCGCGCGCGCTCGATGCGGAGATCACCATCTCGCCCAAGCCGGCGACGCCGCTGACGCTGCGGGTCGAGCTGTCGCTCCACGGCGAGACGCTGGTCGACGACCGGTTCACGGTCGGCGAGGCATCGCACGACGCGCGCTGGAACCTGTCGCGGCCGGACGACTGGGAGGCGCGCCGGCTGCTGTGGTCGCCCGAAGCGCCGAACCAGGTCGAAGCCAGGCTGACGCTGCTCGACGGCGAGACGGTGCTCGATGAGGTCTTCAGCTACGCCGGTATTCGCTCGATCGACGTCGACCGCGGCGGGCTGGTGCTCAACGGCTTCCCGCGCTATATGCGGTCGGTGCTGGAGCAGGGGTTCTGGCCCGAATCGCACCTGGCGGCACCATCGGCCGATGCGATCCGCCGCGAGGTCGAGCTGATCCAGGAGCTCGGCTTCAATGCCGCCCGCATCCACCAGAAGGTCGAAGACCCGCGCTTTTTGAGCTGGTGCGACCGGCTCGGGCTGATGGTCTGGGGCGAGATGGCGAATACTTTCACCTGGAGCGACGCCGCCGTCACGCGCACGACGCGGGAGTGGACCGACGCCGTGCTGCGCGACCGAAACCACCCCGCCATCGTCGCGTGGGTGCCGATCAACGAAAGCTGGGGCGTGCCGGCGCTGCAAACCGACCCGCGCCAGCGCCACTGGCAGGAGTCGCTCTGGCACCTGACGCACGCGCTGGACGGCTCGCGCCCGGTGATCAGCAACGACGGCTGGGAGCACACCACCAGCGACATCGTCACGATCCACGACTACACGTCGAGCGGCGAGGAGATCGTCCGCAAGTACGGTGCGGCCCTGGAGGAAACGCTTGAGCGCAACCGGCCGGCGCGGCGAATCGTCCAGCTCGATCCGGAGGTCAACTGGGGCAAGCCGGCGATGCTCACCGAGTACGGCGGCATCAGCTATGCGCCGCGCTCGGGCGAGCGCTGGTTCGGCTACGGCACGGTCGGCTCGGCCGACGAGTACATCGCCAAGGTGCGCGAGCTGACCGACGCGGTGCGGGCGTGCCCGGATATCAGCGGGTACTGCTACACGCAGCTCACCGACACCGAGCAGGAGACGAACGGGCTGCTGACGGAAAGCCGGGAGCCGAAACTGCCAATGGAGACGCTGCGGGAGATTTTCGGGCGCAACCCCGATCAGCGGCGCTCGTAGCGCCAGAGGAGTCCGATGGCGCCGAGCGACATCGCGGCGGCGGCCAGCAGGACGAGCACGGTCATGGCGAAGTGATACAGGGCGATGCCGGACGCGTCGCTCGAATCACGCTCGCCATGGCCGGCGACGGGCAGGTCGGTCACCCTGGCGGTCTCGGTGGCGGTGACGGCCACCTCTCCACCCCCGGAGGCGATCGACGCCTGGGCGATCCCGGGCAAGCCGAAGGAAGCCATCGCCGCGATCAGCGCCAGCATCATGACCATGCGGTTGCAAACCGATCGTCTCATGCTCCACCCCCACCGGTTTCCTGGACACACCCGCCGCATCGCGTTCGACGCGTCCCCTCTTCTCTCATTCAACGTACGAGGGTGCCGCTGCGGTTCTGTCCAGTCCAGTATCGCCACCCTACCGGAAATCGGCCATGAACGGCGTGCACGCATTACATAACGACGATATTCGACATTCCGGGCGGAGAAGGCATCGTGTCACCATCCCGAAGTCCCGTTGAGCGCCGCATCGGCAACGTGTTCGTGCCGGTGAGCGACATGACCCACGCCGTCGACTGGTACAGCCGCCTGTTCGGGTTGGAGCCGGGTCCGACATCGCACGAGGGCGGCATCTACGACGTGCCCATGGACGGCGAGACCGGGTTGATCCTCGACGCGAACTCGCCCGTGACCGAGCATTCCGTCCAACCGCTCTGCTTTTTCTGGACCGACGACATGCCCGCGACGGTAGAACATCTCCGCGCCCTCGGAGCCGAGATCACCAGCGACGTGA
>JAEVYR010000441.1 GCA_023392645.1 Chloroflexota bacterium
CGCCGCCCCTGCGCCGAGCTCCATGAACCTCCGGCGGGTCATGCCGGATGCATTCGGCATGGCATCGCTGTCGGCGTCGAGGGTGGGAGTCGGTTTCTTCGTCATTGCATGAATCCTTCCAGAGCAGTGGCTGGGCGCGGTTGCGCCCGGCAGCAATGTGGAGTCGAGTCCGGTGTCGTCGCTGATCGGCACCTCCTCATCTGACGTCGCCGCGTTTGGCGCGCCCCTAGCCCTTGAGCCCGGTGAGCGCGACACCGCGGACGAAGTACCGCTGGAACGAGAAGAACAGGACGATCGGCGGGATGATCGTGGTCACGCCGGCCGCGAGCAGCAGGTGGGCGGTTGGGGTCGACGACATCGGCTGCGCCTGGAAGTACCAGAGACCGACGGCGACGGGGAATTTGCTCACCGAGTCGATGAAGATGACGGGATCGAGGAATTCGTTCCAGACGGCGATGAAGTTGATGATCGCCAGGGTGGCAAGGGCGGGCTTGCAGAGCGGCACCAGGATCTCCCAGAAGACGCGGAAGTAGCTCGCGCCGTCGAGGATGGCCGCTTCATCCAGGTCCCTCGGCAGGGTGAGGATGAACTGGCGCATGAGGAAGATCGCGAACGGCGTCCCCCCGAACCACGCGGGCGCCCACAGGGGGAGCAGCGTATTCAGCCAGCCGAGCTTGTCGAACAGGAGGAACCGGGGGATGAGCGTGATCTGGGGCGGCATCATCATCGTCGCCAGGACGAGCACGAAAAGGAGATGCCGGAAGCGAAAGTCGAACCGCGCGAACCCGTAGGCGACCAGCGTCGAGGTGATCAACACGCCCGCCGTGTTCAGGATGACGATGATGAACGAGTTGAGGTACCAGCGATCGAACGGGTAGTCGCGAAAGATGGTGATGTAGTTCTCGAAATTCAGCGTTTCGGGGAAGAACGGAGGCGGGTACAGAAACAGCTCGAACGGCTGCTTGAGGGAGCTGGCGACGGTCCAGAGGAAGGGGAACATGAACAGCGCCCCGAGGGCGATCGCCAGCAGGTGCAGCAGGATCGAGCGCATCACACCCGGCTTGAACAGCCGTTTGGCGCGTGCGGGTTCGACTTCCGATGGTTGTTGGGTCGCAATCGATCGGCTCATGACGGTGTCACTCCCCCTGGTAGTACACCCAGCGGCGCGAAACGGTGAAGTTGACGAGCGTGATCGCCAGCACGATCAGCAGGAAGATCCAGGCCAGCGCGGCGCCGTAGCCGAGGCGGAAATACTTGAATGCCTGGTTGTACAGGTGGAGAATGAAGAACCAGCTTCCATAGGATGGACCGCCTTCCGTGGCGACGAACGCCAGCGTGAAGACCTGGAATGACGAGATGATGCCCAGGATCAGGTTGAAGAAGATCACCGGGGAGATCAGCGGCATCGTGATCACCCGAAACTTGCTCCAGCTTCCCGCGCCATCCAGCTCCGCGGCCTCTTCCAGATCCTTCGGGATGCCCTGCAGCGCGGCCAGGAAGATGAGCATGGTGTTGCCGCCCACGCCGGCCCAGAGGCTGATCATGACCAGCGTCGGGATCACCGTCTCCTTACTGGTGAGCCAGGCGAACTGCGGGATGCCCATGTTGCCGAGGAACGTGTTGGCGAAGCCGAGCGTCGGGTGCAGCAGCCACGACCAAAGGATCGCCATCGCCACCGCGGGGGTGAGGTGCGGAAGGAAAAACAGCGTCCTGAACAGGCTCGTGGCCCGCAACCCCTGATTCAGCAGGATGGCGAGCAGCAGCGAACCGATCAGGCCCAGCGGCACCGCCAGCACCGCGAAGTACGAGGTGCGCCACAGTGAGTTCCAGAACTGCGGATCTTCCTGGAGCGCGAAGCTGTAGTTGTCCAGCCCGACGAATTTGGGCGACGAGAGAATGTCCCACTCGGTGAAGCTCATGTACAACGAGAAGATCAGCGGGCCGCCCGAAAAGAGCAGGAACCCGAGGATCCACGGGGAGATGAAGATGTACCCCCAGGTCGATGGCTTGAGGCTCCGCCGTCGCTTTTCTTCTGGCTGGTCGAGTGCCACAGCGGCCGCTGGGCTCGTCGAGGCGCTCGTGCCCGCGGACCCGAACACCGAAGCCTTTCGATTCACCGGTGATATCCTTTCCGAACCGCGAGGTGATGGGCGGGACACTCGAGCGAATCCACCTGCAAGGTGGGAGCTGTCGACAGCTCGCCCACGTTCGGCCCCATTTCACTCTGCCGGTCTCACCTGCGAAGCAGGCGTGGCTTCTGCGCCGATCAGGCAGTCATGCCGTCAACTGACCCGTGCGTGACCCAGGCGAGCGCGAAACCTGTATCGCGCGATGCTCGCGGCTGGGAACGATCGATTTGGCTTTGGACGGAATGATCCCATCTCGCGGAATCGTGTCAAGGGGCAATCGCGTCGAATTTTGAAATAGCGACTCTCGATGCGAATTGGGGTGTTGCCAAGACGGTGTCTTGCTGGGAGTATCCCGATCAATACGACCGAACCGTCCCACGGAAAGGACATCAAGACATGGCATTCAACGTGAAGCGCAGGGGCAAGCTGACGTACTACTCCACGGGCGACCGGCCCACGCTCTCGGCGCTGGTGACCGAGGAGCTCCCCGACGGCGACCTCAAGATCTCGTTCGCCGGCCTCACCGGCGGCTACTCCGCCAGGGGCGTGCTGGGTCGCGACGAGCTGGTGACGATGGAGCCGAAGGAAGAGGTGCCGCTGGTCTTCGCGTGCTGGGAGAAATGGCTGCAAGACGCCGGCATCGCCGACTCGCTGCGCGACATCGACTTCATCGAGCTGCACGCGTTCGGGTGCCAGCCGAAGTCGCCCAACCCGCTTCTCGACCCGGTCGGCTTCCACGAGGAGCAGCAGCGGCTCTACAAGGATTACGCCGAGGCGTACAGCTCCTATTTCGCCGACAACCTGCCCGACAACGGCGTGCCCAGCCGGTTCACGGTCCACGTCGTCGATGTGCCGGACAAGGCGGCGGCGTACGAGTTCTACGCCACGGCCCTGCTGCAGCGGGCGCTCCAGAAGAAGTAGCGAGGATCGATCGGTGGGCGAGCCCGCCGACCATCATTTCGGCCGTCCGCGCCCGCGACAGGGCGGGACGCGGCACCGAGGAGGAACCGTGAGCGAGATCGTCCTGCGAAACGGGCATGTGATCGACCCGGCGAATGGCGTGAACGGCGTGGCGGATGTCCGCATCGCCGATGGCAAGGTCGAGGCGGTCGACAGGGCGCTGCCGGCTCGGCCCGGCGACATGGACGTGGATGTCACCGGGCTCTACGTCACGCCCGGCATCATCGACATCCACGTCCATGTGGCGCACACGCACAGCCGCTCCGAGCTTTCGCTGCATCCGCTGGTCAACACCAGCTCCTCCGGCGTGACGACCGTTGTCGACACCGGCACTACCGGCTGGCGCGACTTCGATCAGTTCCGCCACGACGTGATCGACAACGACCGCTGGAAGATTCGCGTGCTCGCGCTCGTCAATATCGTCGGCTCCGGCATGGGTGGCGAGTGGGAGCACGAGGCCATCGAGATGAACCCGCAGCTCGCGGCCGACACCGCCAGCATGCACTCGGATGTCGTCGTCGGCATCAAGACGGCCCACTACTGGGCAAAGCGCCCCTTCGACGCCGACCATGCGCCGTGGACCGCTGTCGACCGCGCGATCGAGGCGGCGGAGCGCTGCGACATGCCGGTGATGTACGACTTCTTCCCGTCGCTCCCCGAACGGACGTATCCGGAGCTGATCCTCAAGAAAGCCCGGCCCGGCGACATTCACACCCACGTCTTCGCCCAGCAGTTCCCGGTCATCGGCGACGACGGCCAGGTCGAGCGGCACATGTACGAGGCGCGCGAGCGCGGCGTGATCTTCGATCTCGGCCACGGCGCGGGCAGCTTCTGGTTTCGCAACGCCGTCCCGGCGATCCAGCAGGGCTTCGTGCCCGATTCGATCAGCACCGACCTGCACACCGGCAACGTCGCCGGCGTGGTGATCGACATGATGACGACGATGAGCAAGATCCTGAATATCGGCGTGCCGCTGGAGCAGGTCATCGAGATGTCGACCGTCGCCCCGGCGCGGGA
>JAEVYR010000470.1 GCA_023392645.1 Chloroflexota bacterium
CCTGTCGGCGGGGCAGCAGGCGCTGGCGGCCACCCTGATGGCGCTGTTCGGCATCTGGCTGGGCCAGCGGTTCCGGCTGCCGTCGGGGGCGCTGATCGGGGCGATCCTGGTCGGGATGATCGTCGGCGCGGCCGGGTGGGGGCCGGTGACGTTCCCGCCGTTCGTGCTGGCGGCGGCCTACCTGCTGCTGGGGACGCGGATCGGCTCGCGGTTCGACCCGGCGGTGCTGCGGCGAATCCGCGATTTGCTGCCGTGGGTGCTCGGGTTCATCGCCGTGCTGACGGCGATCAGCGCGGGGCTGGGGTGGGTGCTGGCGGCGGTGACGGGGATCGACCTGCTGACGGCGATCCTGGCGACATCGCCGGGCGGGATGGACGGGGCGATGATCGCGGCGCTGGACACTGGCGCGAACGTGCCGCTGGTGCTGGCGGTGCAGATCTCGCGGCTGTTGCTGATGGTGATCGCCGGCCCGCTGGTGGTCAAGCGCCTGGCGGCGCGATCAGGGTCGTCGATCCTGTCGCAACGCTCTGCCAATACCCGCCGTTGACACTGAGGCGCCGCGTACGTACGATGAAGGTGCAAAGAGCGCGGAACTCGCACATGAGCCAGACACTTCGGTAGAAGGCTCGCGGGGAACCGGCTCTTTGCAGCGTTTCCACCCTCTCACATCTTGAGGCAGGACCGCGTGATGGCCTCGTGCCGGGCGCCATGAAGGTCGACGCGCAATCGTCGAAATCCATTAATAGGCGCCGTTGACTTGGAGGCACGCTGTCAATACTATGAAGGTGCAAAGGGCGCGAGACCCGGGAACGAGCCAGACACTTCGGTAGACGGCTCACGGGAAACGGGCCTTTTGCATGTCTGGCGTACAAACCATCGGAATCGTTGCCCGCCCGCCCCGAAATGGCGGGTTTTGTCGTTGGTGCGGTCGGTGATATGGAATCCCCATGATTCGCGGCGGCCCTCCCGTACGCGACGCACGTCCCCCAGAAGTCCACGCCGCGCCGGAAGCGACGCCCTGGTCGCAGGTCAACATCGGCACGGTCGAGGCGCTGGCCGCTGCGGGCTCGCGCGGCGGGACTGTCACGATGCTGGAGGCGGGGATGACCTCCTGAGCACCCATCCGACGAGGTACGGGCCTCGGCGCGCGGGCCGGGACGCCTGGACCGGCCAGGGAGTGTCACCGTCGCCGGCGCGATCGAGCCGCATCGCGCTGGCGGTTTCGCCGGGGCGAGGTGTAGGATGGGCTCGGGTGCTTATGTCGATAATCGCCGCTGCGCGGCAGGAGGCAGGACGATGCCCCTCTACCTGACCCGGTTCAGTTACACGCCGGCAACCTGGGCCAAGCTCATCGCGCATCCCGAGGACCGCCGCGCCGCCGCCACCGAGTACATCGAGGCGGTGGGCGGCAAGCTCCCCGGATTCTGGTACGCCTTCGGCGACCACGACGGCTACAACCTGTGGGAGGCGCCGGACAACGTCTCGATGGCCGCCACCGCGCTCGCCCTCAGCGCCGGCGGCGCGCTCAGCGAGGTCCACACCACGGTGCTGCTGACGGTGGACGAGACGCTCGATGCGTTGCGGAAGGCGTCGTCGATCGGCTACCGCCCGCCGGGCGAGCAGGGGTAGTCCGGGCCGGTCGCATGCATCCACGCCAGCGCGGCTCGCGGCTGGTTGTTCGGACCCCTTCAGCAGCTCGGGAGGATTCCGGCGCCGGCGGGGTGATGCCCGTCCGCCGGTCTTCCTCGCTGCTGGCATGGCATGTGCACGCCGTCGGGCAGTGACGCTCGACGGCGACGGAGGGAGCCCGACCATGACCGACGACATCATCGACCGCAACGACGACCGCGACCCCGAGACTCCCGGCGCCGGCTTCGCGCGTCCCGGCGAGTACATCCCGGCCGGCGAGGCGCAGGGCGCCGGCGAGACGTTTTCCGCCGAGCAGATGGCGGCGGCCTTTGGCGTCGACGTCGACCGCGTCCACGACGCGATGCGGGGCGAGTACGGGCTCGGTCCGGAGGAGCGGGTGACCAACGCCCAGGCGCACGAGCTCGTCGAGGCGTTGCTGCCCGAGGCGCCGCTCGATCGCCGGGAGGCGATGCTGATGGAGCTTGGCGCCTACACGCCCCGCCGCGACGAGGAGCGGGGCATCGGCGAGTCGTCGCCGGCCGAGGTGCGGGCGCGCAACCGGGCCGATTTCGCCGATGCCGGCGACCCCGACGGCGCCAGCGAGAATCACTGACCCGCGACGGGCGGGCATTGGTGGTTCAGCAGCGCCCGGGTCGGTCGCATCATCGTATCGGTAGCCCCGGAACGCGTCTCCATCGGGGTCGCGCTGGTTTCCGCTGCGCCTCGGCCGGGACCTACAGAGTCTCATGTCCGGATTCGTGCGATGCGCCCAATGCGGGCCTTGGAGCCGGTAACGGCGGGGTTGCGGTCGTTACGGCTCGTGCTTATGATGATGGTTCCGAATCGTCGCGCGTCGTGCCGCCTGTCGTGTCACCCCGCACCGGGAGAGCCGTCCCCATGAGCGAGCAGCGAGTATCGACCGTTCCGGCCTACCAGGGGCTCAGCCCCAACGTCAACATCATCGTCCAGCATCTCTGTGAGGGAGATTGCCACACGTATGGCTCGGTCCTGCAATGGTGCGAGACGCGCGGCGACTGCGTGTACGCGGTGACGTGCCCGTCGTGCAGCAAGCAGTTCCTGGTCGAGGAGAAGGAGCTGGTCGAGCTGGAGCGCTGGACCGACGCCAACGGTCACGCGCTGGTGTGTGGCGTCCGGTACCAGTAGGAGGGATCGCAACGGCGATCGATCGGCGACGCGCAACGGCGCGCGACGCGACGCCATCGCCCGCTCGGGGGCAGCGATGCCGGCGACCGGACGATGCGTTGGGCCGACCATGATCGATGCCGCCACAACTCCCGACGATGAACCCACCCCGCGCCGGAGTGGGAGGTCATCAGGCAGGGTTCCGGCAAACCGCGCGGGATCCGGGCCAGCGTTCGCCGGGTTGGCGCCGCTGAGCGCAATCACCCTCTCGGACGGTCGCATCCCGCGGGAAGCGCGCGGCGAGGGCGTGCGTCGATTCCGCTGCCTCAGGCGGAGCCTGCAGCGGCTCGCTGCAGCGTCGAACGGTCATCGAG
>JAEVYR010000498.1 GCA_023392645.1 Chloroflexota bacterium
GTTCAATCCATGGTATCGCCACCCGGCGCTGATCGCGGCGTCGATGTCGACGCTGGATGCCGTCACCGACGGCCGGGCGTTCCTCGGTTTCGGCCGGGGCCAGACCGAGTGGTACGACCGCGCGCTGGGCATGGATGCGAAGCACCCGGTGACCGCGATGGTCGAGGCGATCGGACTACTGCGACAGTGGTTCGCGGATGGCTGGACCGCTCGCGCCGGAGCGGATGCAAAGGTCTTTCCCGTGCGGGAATGGCCGCGCGTCACCGGGCCGATGCATGAGCGCCTGCCGATCTACGTGGCGGCAGTCGGTCCGCAGGCGTTGTCGGTCGGCGCGCGTCTCGGCGACGGCATTATCTTCAACGATCTCGCCTCGACCACGTTCATGGAACGGTCGATTCGCGAGGTGCGGGCAGCCGCGACGGCGGCAGGACGCGATCCCGGCGGGTTGCGGTTCTTCGCGCGCTCGGCGGTGACGATCACCGACGATCCCGAGGCGGTCTACCAGCGGCGCAAGGCCACTGTGGCGACGATCCACGCGCTGCCGGGGATGGAGCGGCTGCTGGAGACGCCCGGTTACGACACCGAGGCGATGATCGCGGAGGTCCGGCGCGAGATGCGCACCGACGAGGTATTGGCGCGCGGCGGGAACTTCCCCGAGCTGAAAGCGGCGGGCGACCTGGAGGCGGCGAAGGCGGCGATCCCGACGGAGCTGATGCGTGAGCTGGTCGTCGCCGGATCGGTCGAGGACGTGCGGAAGCAGTTGCGCCGGTTCCGGGAGATCGGGGTGACCGACGTCTTCCTCGCCCGCCCGCCGGGCGACCCCATGGGCATCGCTGGCGTCGTCGATGCGCTCCGCGAGGCCTGACCGACCTCCCGCGATCATCTCGACATGCATTGACACGCCGTCCTGGCCAACGTGATGGTCGGTCATCCAGAGCGCGGTCCGGAATCGCGATCCCGGTTACCGCGAAACCACTCCGGCGCGTCGCGCGTCGTGATGGGCAGAGGCGCGCGACCCGTTCAACTCTCTCCCAAATAGCCATCGCTCGCGCGTCTCTCGCATCCATCCGGTGTCCCGGCGTCGCCTCCCGGGCGCGGATCCGGGCACCGGATGGCGCGATTGGTTGACTCGGGGACGCGGGATGCTACCGTTGTAGTACACCGTGTCGTCTCCGACCGACTTCACTCGCCAGGATGCACTGTCACCGAACTCGCGAGCGGGAGACGCGCGGGCATTCACGCCAGATTCGCCTCGACGGGCGCCGGACATTGAAACCGGCACGGGACGCGGAGGACCATCATGCAGCAGCCGTCTGATCGATCAGCCCACGCTCGGCGCCGCAATCGCATCGCCCGCGCGGGCTGGTGGGTGCATTTCACGGGCGCGATCGCGCTCATCGTCGGGCTCTTCATGCCGCTTGTGGGTGTCCCCGCGGCCACGGCGGCCCCCGAGCTGGCGCCTGCGGCACTGGCCCAAAGCGCCGACAATACCGTTCCGGCGGCGCCCACGCAGGTCACCGCGACCGGAGATTTCGGTTCCATTCCGCTCACGAACAGCAACGGCATCTGGACCGGCGTCTCCGCCGTGCCGCCGGGACAGTATCAGTGGCAGATCCAGGCGTTCGCGCCCGATGGCACCACCTACACCTACGGCCCCAACGGGCTCGGCGATAGCGCCGGCTCGGTTTCCGTCGGTGACGGCGACGCGGGTCTCTATTTCTCTCTCGACACGCACACCAACGCAACCGTCGCCGCGCCGGTGACCGGCATCTATTCGATCAGCGTCGACGGCGCTTCAGTCGCGCTGCAACCCTCGGGTGGACAGCTCACCGCGCTCGTCACGTCGGGCGGCGGCACGGCCAGCGTCCAGGTGTTCGACGGCGGCGCGCCGCGCGGCGACCCGCTGTCGGTCGATCTCGCCACCGGGCCGAACCGGCTCACGTTTACCGTGGATGGTCAACTCGCCAACGTTGAGCCCCTGCAGGGCGGCTCCGTGACGATCGAGCGCCTCGATGCCAACGGCTCTCCGCTGCCGGGTGGCTGTTACCAGCTTCGCAGCGGCGGGATCGTGAACCAGGGATGCGACGCCGACGACGGCGCCGATGGATACACCAGGATGACCTTCCCGGCCGGGATGCCGGGTGGCACCGTCGATGTGATCGAGGTGACCGCACCGGGCGGCGCCGAGCCGATCGACCCGCAGCAGATCCAGTTACAGGGCGGCGACCAGACGGTTACGTTGCAGCCGGCCGCCTCGGCGACCGAGCCGCCGACCGAAACGGAAACGCCGGTCGAGACCGAAACGCCGGCGGAAACCGCCACCAGCGGACCGGGCGAGATCACTCAGCCGGGCGAGGAGCAGGGGCCGCCGGGCGACCTGCTGATCGAGCTTCGCGATGATCAGGGCAACCCGATCGGCGGCGCCTGTTTCCAGCTCCTTGATGCCGGCGGCAACGTCGTCGAGGAGAGCTGCGACCAGGAGCCATACGACCCCGCCGATTTCGCCAACAACGGCACCACCGGCTTCTTTGGCGTGCCGAGCGGCGACTACACCCTCCGGCTGACCCAGGCGCCGAACGGCGCGACTGCTGCCGATATGCCGGTCACGGTCGTCGCCGGGCAGCAAACCACCGAGACCGTGACGGCCACCGGCGGCGCCATAGAGACGGAGACCCCGGCACCGACGGCCACCGCCACGGTGACCGAGACCGTTGCTCCGACCGAGGCCGCTCAGAGGGGCGATCTCACCATCACGCTGCTCGACGGCACGACGCAGCAACCGATCGGCGGCGCCTGCTTCCAACTGATCGATGGCGCCGGTAACGTCGCCGGCGAGGCATGCGACACGACGGAGTATGAGTCCGAGCAATTTGCGAACAATGGCAACACCGGGTTCTTCGACGTTCCCGCCGGCAGCTACACGCTGCATCTTTCCGCCGCGCCGGAAGGCGTCACGGTGCCCGATCAGCCGGTCACCGTCAACCCGGGCGGCGACGACAACGTCACGGTCACCGCGCAGGTGACGCCGACCGAGACGGAAACCGCGGCACCCACCCAGACGGCCGCGCCGACCGAGATCGTTCAGCCGACCGAAGCCGCCGGACAGGGTGATTTCACCGTCCAGCTTCGCGATCAGGACTCCCAACAGCCCATCGGCGGCGCCTGCTTCCAGTTGCTCGACGCCAACGGCACTGTGGTGTCGGAGGCGTGTGATACCGCTGACTTCGAATCGGACGAGTTTGCCAACAACGGCAATACCGGTTTCTTCGGGGTACCCGCCGGCACCTACACGTTGCACATGTCGAGCGCGCCCGAGGGCGTGACCGCCCCTCAGGATCAGCCGGTCACCGTGGTGGCCGACACCGAGACGACCGTGACCGTCACCGTGCAGGGCGCGTCTACCGAAACGCCGGTGGCCACCGAAACCGCGGCGCCGACCGAAACGGCACCCGCCACGCAGACCGAGAGCGCCCAGCCCGGACCACCAGCCAACCTCGTGGTTGAGCTGCGCGATCCGGCGACCGGCGAGGGTGTTGGCGGCGCCTGCTTCACGCTCGAAATGACGGGGCAGGACCCGATCACGAGCTGCGACGCCAACGACGCCAATCCCGGCAATGGGCGAACCGGCTTCTATGGCGTCCCAAGTGGCGAATACACGCTGACCGAGTCGACCGTGCCCGAGGGCACCAGCGCGATCGAGCCGCGGCAGATCACGATCCAGCCGGGCGACAATCCCGACCTGGTCATCGAACTGGGCGGCGAGGCGCAACGGCCGACGCAACCGACCGAAACATCAACGTCGGAGCCGACCGACGGCGTGGGCACGGTCACGATCGACGTCTCGGCGATTGGCGGCAGCAACATCTGCGTCGAACTGAACACCGTCGGTGGCATCGGCTTCGCCAGTCCGCCGACCGCCTGTGACAACGGCGATGGCGACGCCAACAACCAGCCCGGCATCATCGAGATGCAGAACATCGAGCCGGGTCAGTACGTCGTTTCGGTGATCTCGGGTGCCGAGGGTATTCCGGATCAGACGATTGACGTTTCCGACAGCGGTCCGACCAAGATCATCCTCGGTCAGGCGCAACCGACCGAGACGGTTTCGCCCACCCAGCCGTCTCCCACCACCGGCACGCTGACGGTCACCGTTGCCGACGCCAATGGCGCGGTGAGCGGCGCCTGCGTCGATGTCAGCAATACCTCCGGCACGTTCACCTTCTGCGACGGTGACAACGCCGACGGCACGATCGAGATTGACGATGTCGTCTTCGGTGTGCAGACCATCGCGATGTCGACGGTGCCGCCAGGCTACCGGACGCCCGAGCCGCAAACCGTCGAGCTGAGTGTCGACCAGCAAACCGCGACAGTCGGTTTCACGCTCGAAGCCGCGGTCGGGTCGATCGCGGTGACCGTCACCGACGCCAACGGTGGTCCGATCGCGGACGCCTGCGTCGCGGTCGACGGTGGCGAGCCACAATGCACCGGCGCCGAGGGCACGGTCACGTTCGACAACATCCCGGTCGGCGCGCACACGGTCACGGAGACGTCGTTGCCGGAGGGCTACACGGCGCTCGACCCGGTGAACGTGACCGTCGAGGACGGTCAGTCGGTGCCGGCGAACTTCGAGCACCCGTCGCCGACCGGCGCGATCCAGGTCACGAGTGTCAACGTCGAACAAACGCCCGTCGCCGGCGCCTGCGTCGCGATCGACGGTGGCGATCCGCTCTGCGACGTGGACGGCGATGGCGTCCTGAACTTCCCCGACATTCCCGCCGGTGGGCACGAGATCGCGCAGACGACGCCGCCCGACGGCTACCAGCAAGCCGACCCCGCCACGCAGACGGTCGATGTCGCTCCAGGCGAGACGGCGTCGGTGACGTTCACCAGTGAGGCGGCGACCGGCGGCATCGCCGTCACGGTCAGTGGACCCGACGGTCTCGTTCCGGGCGTTTGTGTCGCGATCAGCGCCGACGGCGAAGAGGGGCAAACGCTCTGCGAGCCGGGTGACGACGGCGCGTATCGCTTCAGCGGCCTGGCACCGGTGACGTGGACCGTCACGGTCAGCCAGGTACCGGACACCCTCGTCACGCCGGAGCCGCAGACCGTCGATGTGACGGTTGGCCAGGAGGCGACGGTCGACTTCGCGCTGAGCGCGGCTCAGCCAGACACCGGCAGCGCGCTGCTGACGCTCGTCTCCGAGGACGGACAGGCCGCGAGCGGCGTCTGCCTGGCGCTGGTGCCGCAGGACGGTGGCGACCAGCTTGGTCCCTTCTGTGACAACGCCGAGGGGCAGGACGGTGACGCCACGGAAGGCGTGATCCTGATCGAGGGCATCCCCGCGGGCAGCTATGAGATGGTCTTCCCGGATGTCGGCGCGGCCGCGAACACGACGGTCAATGCGCTGCGCCAGCAGACCAGCGAGCCGATCATCATTACCATCGTCGCCGGCGAGACGCTCCAGCAGACGATCACGGTGCCGGGCCTCCTGGTGTTCGGCTCGATCGAGATCGACACGACCGATGCCGCCACCGGCGACCCGGTTCCCGGCGCCTGCTACACGGTCGATACCGCCGAGCCGACCATCGTCTGTGATGCGGATACGGCTGACGGCTCCACCGAGGACGGCACCGTGCTCATCGGTGGACTGCCGGCGGGCGACTACACCGTCACAATGAGCACCCCGCCGCCCAACTACGGCGGTGCCGACCCGCAGCCGGCGACGGTCACCAGCGGCGGCACGGCGCAGCTCGAGTTCCGCGTCACCGCCGAGGTGACCACCGGCACGCTGACGATCAGCAAGGTCGACGGCGATACCGTGCTGCCGGGCGCCTGCTTCCGTCTCGACGGCGAGGGCGGTCCGATCGGGCCGAT
>JAEVYR010000529.1 GCA_023392645.1 Chloroflexota bacterium
TCGATCAGCGTCACGAACAGCACCAGCTCGCCGATCGTCATGGCGTTGTCGAAGACGAGTTGCCCGCCGACGTAGACGATCATCGCGGTCGCCGCCGCGGCGAGGAAGTTGACCACCGGAAAGAGCATCGCCGAGAGTCGCGCGGCATCGACCGCCGCGACGAGGTTCGCGCCGTTGATGCGTTGGAAGAAGGTGTAATTGAGCGGCTCGCGGGTGTAGGCCTGCACGACGCGCATGCCGGCGATGCTTTCGGCGAGGTTGGCGTTGACGGCGCTCATCGTGCGCCGCGTAACGCGATAGGCGGCCTTGGCGTAGCGCTGCCAGAACCGCATGACCAGCATCATGATCGGGATGACGGTGAATGACAGCAGCGCGAGCTGCCAGTCGGCGACCAGCATGATCACGATGATGCCGATCAGCACGAGCACGTTGGTCATGATGCTGATGACGGTGTCGGAGAACATGTCCTGGATGACGCTGACGTCGTTCTGGATGCGCGTCATCACGGTGCCTACGCCACGGCGGTCGATGTAGCCGATGCTGAGCGTCTGCAGGTGGCGAAACATGCGGTTGCGGATATCGAACACCACCCGGTTGCCGAGCCACTGGGCGGTGCGGTACTGGAACCACTGGCCGAAGAATCGGGCGACCACGGCGACGACGAAAATCGCCCCGATGACGTTGAGCCTCCACAGCCGCTCGGCGCCGGAAACCTCGTCGATGGCCGCCTTGAACAACAGGGGCATCGAGAGATCGGCGAGCGTCGCGAGCAGCACCAGCGCGATGGCGGCGATCACCTTCTGGCGGTAGGGTTGCAGGAACGCGAGCAACCGGCGGACGATGCGGGGATCGTAGGCCTTGCCCAGCACCTGGTCTTCGTGGGTGTAGCGAATCTGTCCCATCAGCCCTGCGCCCCTTCCGCCGCGGCGCCCGCCGGGTGCGCCTCCTCGATCACGAGACCGGGTCGGGCGGCGTCCTCCTGGTCCTTCATCTGCAACTCGTACAACTCCCGGTAGAAGCCGGCGCGATCCAGCAGCTCGTCGTGCGTGCCGCGCTCGCCGATGCGGCCCTCCTCGAACACGAGAATCTGGTCGGCGTCGCGCACCGTGGTCAGCCGCTGGGCGATCACGAAGCTCGTCCGCCCCGCCATCAGCGTGCGCAACGCCTGCTGGATCTCGTGCTCGGTTTCGCTGTCGACGCTGGCGGTGGCGTCATCGAGGATCAGGATGCGCGGGTTGAGCAGCAGCGCGCGGGCGATCGCGAGGCGCTGCTTCTGCCCGCCGGAGAGGGTCACGCCGCGCTCGCCGACGAGCGAGTCGTACCCCTGCTCCATGTTCATGATGAACTCGTGCGCCTGCGCGGCCTTCGCGGCGGCGACGATCTCCTTTGGGGTGGCGTCGGGCCGGCCGTAGGCGATGTTCTCGCCGACGGTCATCGAGAAGAGAAAGCTCTCCTGCATGACGATGCCGATGTGGCTGCGCAGCGACGCCAGCGTGATCTCGCGAACGTCGACGCCGTCGATGCGGACCGTGCCGGTGGTGGGGTCGTAGAAGCGCGGAATCAGGTTGATCACCGAGCTCTTGCCGGATCCGGTCGGGCCGACCAGCGCCACGATCTGGCCCGGATGCGCCTCGAAGGAGACGTCGTCGAGCGCCTCGGCACCGGTGCCCCGGTAGGTGAAGGAGACGTGGTCGAAGGTGACGACACCGCGCATGTCGTCCAGCGGCGTGGCGTCGGGGAGATCGGCGATGGCCGGCTTGCGGTCGAGAATCTCGAAAATGCGCTCGGCCGAAGCGAGCGCCTTGGCGATCCGGTTGACGACGAAGCCGAGCCAGCGGACCGGCTCGTTGAGCAGCGAGGTGTATCGCTCGAAGGCGACCAGCGTGCCGATCGAGACCTGCCCGGTGAGCGCGAGGTAGCCGCCGACCCAGACGACCCCGGCGATGCTGAGCCCGTTCATCGCCATCGTCAGCGGGTAGTTGAACGCCCATTTATAGGAAGCGCGGATGTTCCGGTCGAAAAGGCTTTGCAGCTCCTCCTCGACGCGGCTGGATTCGGGTTGCTCCTGCGCGAAGGCGCGCACGACGCGCCCGCCGGCGACGTTCTCCTGCAGGGCCGAGGTCATCACGCCGAACTGCTGCTGAACCTTGAGAAACATCGGCCGGATGGTGACGCCGAAGCGAACCGACCAGAAGAGCAGGAAGGGCGTTGTCGAGAGGGCGACGAGCCCGAGCAGGAAATGCTCGCGCAGCACCAGGATGGTGATGATAATCAGCAGCGCGAGCCCGTGCGGCACCGCTCGCAGCGCCATCATCAGCATGCCCCGGATTTGCTGGACATCGTCGGTGACGCGGGACATGAGCTGACCGGTCTGCGCCTGGTCGTAGAACTGGAACGGCAGCTCCTGGAACTTGGCGTAGAGCTGGTTGCGCATGTCGTTGGCGACGCGCTCGGCGGCCACGTTGAGGTTGTAGGAGCGGACGTAGGTGAAACCGCCCTGCGCGACCGCCAGCCCGACCAGCAGCAGCGCGGCCCGCGCGAGGTAGCCGGAGTCGCGGTCGCCGACGCCGTGGTCGATGGCGCGGCCGAGCACCGAGGGGATCGCGGTCTGGGCGAAGACGCCGAGCAGCAGCGCCACGGAGACGACCGTCATGCGCCGCCAGTAGGGTTTGAGATAGGAAAAGATGCGGAGCGCGGTTCTCACGAGTTGCCTTTCGGTCTCGTTCTGGGCACGTCAGGGGAACTTGCGCGGGAATGAACCGCTCTCAGGGCGGGGCAGGGTCGCGAGCATGACGGCACACGGCGCCCCAACCGGCGCCGGTATCACGGCCTGATAGC
>JAEVYR010000568.1 GCA_023392645.1 Chloroflexota bacterium
CCCCCGCGCCGAGCAGCAGCGCGCGGCGGCCGAGACGGAGGTGATCGGTAAGGAAGCGCGACGGAATGGAGGTGGGATGGTGCATCGGGACGCCTGCCTTGCGGACCGAGACCGTGACCGGTCCCGGATCGGATCGCTGGCAGCATGCTGCGCCCGGCCCGTTCCCGCCCGGAAGGGAGAAAGCTCCCGATTCGCCCGGGAATGTCGTTCCCGCGCGATCGATCGGGCGGGCGTCAGGAAACCAGCGGCGGCCTCGTGGCAACCAGCAGCACCGCGACCCAGTGGCACCCGAAGGCCGCCACCGTCAGCGCGTGGAAGACCTCGTGGAACCCGAACACGCGCGGGGCCGGATCCGGGCGCCGGAGGCCGTACACCAGCGCCCCCATGCTGTACAGCAGCCCGCCGATCAGCACCAGCGTCATCGACACCCAGCCGGCGGCGAAGAGGTCGCCGGCGTAGAACAGCGCCGCCCAGCCCAGCGCGAGGTAGACCGGCACGTAGAGCCAGCGCGGGGCCCGCATCCAGAAGACCCGGAACGCGATCCCCAGCGTCGCGCCGCCCCAGACCAGCGCCAGCAGCGGCGCCCATTGCATCCGCGGCAGGAGCAGCAGGGCGATCGGCGTGTAGGTGGCCGCGATCAGCAGGAAGATGTTGGCGTGGTCGAGCCGGCGCAGCACCGCCGTCAGCCGGGGTGTCCGCGCGACGCGATGGTAGAGCGCGCTGACGCCGAACAGCAGCACCGAGGCGACGGCGAAGATCGCGGCGCCGGCGGTCGCCTTGCCGCCATCCGCGGCGACGACCAGGATGACGCCGAGCACGGCCGCCAGCGGCGCTGTCCCGGTGTGGATCCAGCCCCGCCAGGACGGGCGCGCGTCGGGGACAATCGGGGAATTGACAGAAGGCATGGTCAAGGGCAATCTCGCTCGGTTCCCCTCAGCCTACCGCGAATCGCGTCGCGACCTGGTGCGCTCGCCCGATCGTCACCGATCCGGGTGATGGCTGCTGCCGCCAGACGCAACCGCAAAACGACACGGCAACGCCCCGAGCCATTTCGGCCCGGGGCGGCACCATCCCGCGCTGTCGATTGTCCGCGTCAGGACGCCGCCGCCCTCACCCCGCATCCTCCTCCGTCTCGCGACCGTCCCCGACCACGATCTCCAGCGGGAACCGCATCCCCGTCACCCGCGCCACCGCCGCCGCCAGCGTCGACAGGTACCGCCCCGCCGCGCGCCGCTCGGCCAGCACGTTCGGCACCCCCACCACCAGCGTCTCGTCACGCATCGCCACGATGCCCGACATGCGCAGCCACGCGTCGATGTCGACCCGGGGCATCGTCCCGTCGCGCTCGACATCGTCGACCACCGCCGACCACACCTGGTGGCTGCTCAGGCCGCACCCCGGCACCGCGAACGCCGGCGCTCGTCCCGGATCGCCCCGCCGTGGCGGCGGTGGCACCGTCCGCCGTGACGACCGTTGACGACCCGTGTCACCGCCTGTCACAGAACCCTGTGCCGACCTGTGACTGGCATCGCCCTCGCGTGTCACAGGTCTCACGAATCCCTGTGACCGCGCGCTTTTCCGGTTGTCAACGCGGGTATCGCCGCGCCCCTCGCGGCTCCAGCGGAGCACGATCTCGCCCACCCGGCGCGGCGCCACGAACGCGCTCCCCGCCGCGACCGCCTCGTCGACCGCGTCGCCGATCCAGCGCCAGGCATCCATTTCATCGAGTCCGGTTCGCTCCATCAGGTCGGCGGCCAGCGCCCCGAGCAGTCGCCGCTCCGCCGCGGTCGCCGTGCGGTCGTTCGCTTCCTCGAACTGGCTGATTGCCCGCGACCGCGCCGGCAGCTCGACCGGGGGTGGCGTTTCCGGAAGTGCCCCAACCTCTGTTGAACGATCTTCCTGAATCTCGGTGGTAGTAGTTGAATCTTGGTGATACGTACTGTTGCTCGGTCGAACACTGGTCGGCCGACCTCTGTTGCCCCGATCATCGCCGGTTGGGCGATTTCGGGTCGAACCATTGTTGGCCGGTGCAACACCGACCCCCGAACCAGTGTTGGATGGTGCAACCGAGGTTTCGCCAGTGTCGTTGCCGCTGTCGTTTGTCGCGGCGCCAGTGTCGATACCGGTGGCCGCAGGTGTCGCCTCGGGTGTCGCCGTGTCACGGTCGGTGGGCAAAGAAAAAACCTCTCCGGCGACCTTCTCGCGTCGCGAGGCGTGCCCCGCCTTGCTGCGGGCGGAGGCGCGCTTCTCGGTTTTCGCCGTCTTCGCCGCCAGCCGCTGCCAGCGCTCGGTCGGGCGCAGCTCCTCGAGGATGCCGTGCCAGACGTTGGCGCTGTCGATCGGCGCGAACTTCTCCGAGAAGATCCGGCGCACGTAGCGGTAGACCGCCGCGTCAGTGTCGGCCAGCTCGACCACCCGGTCGACCGCGCGGGCGCTCAGCGTGTAGCCGTCGCCCTGGTCTTTCACCCGGTAGAAGTTGTGCGGCACCCGCCAGCGTCGCCCCTTCTCGTCGGTGCGCAGCACCATTTCCTTGCGGATCTCGATCAGGTCGAGCGCGACGAGGATCTTGTTGATCGTGATCAGCTCGGCGCGGTCCTCGCCGTAGAACTCCGCCTCGCGCTGCTGCGAGGGGAAGGCGTAGCCC
>JAEVYR010000593.1 GCA_023392645.1 Chloroflexota bacterium
GCGCTCACCCGCGCCGCGCTCGTCCCACCTACGCCTTCGCCGATCGCTTGTCGTTGACGATGCCGACCACCGCGGCCAGCGCGCGATCGAGACCGCTCGGGTCCTTGCCGCCCGCCTCCGCGAGCTCGGGGCGGCCTCCGCCGCGCCCATCGATTTCCGGCGCGATCTCCCGAATGATATCGCCCGCGCGCACCCCCTGCCCGACCGCATCGGGCGTGACCATCGCCAGCAACGCCGGCTTGCCCTCCAGCACTGTCCCCAGCACGATCACGCCGCTCTGGAGCGAGTCGCGCAGGCGGTCACCCATTTGCCGCAGCTCATCGCGCGATACGACGTCGATCCGCTCCGCCAGCACCTTCATACCATCCAGCGCCACCGCGTTGTCGAGCAGGTCGCCAGACCGCTCGCCGGCCAACTGCCCGCGCAGGGTGGCGATGTCGCGATCCTGATGCCGGATGCGCTCCCGCAGGCCGTGCACCTGGTCGCGCAGGTCGGTCCACGAGACCTTGAGGTCACGCCCGACCTCCTCGACCACCTGCTGCTGGCCGATCATGCGCCGGATCGCCGCCGTGCCGGTGAGCGCCTCGATCCGGCGCACGCCGGAGGCGACGCTGCTCTCGGAGGTGATCACGAACGGGCCGATCTCGCCGGTGTGGCGCACGTGCGTGCCGCCGCACAGCTCCTTCGAGAAGGTGTCGATCGAGACGACGCGCACCTCGTCGCCATACTTCTCGCCGAAGAGCGCCGTCGCGCCCTGCTCCACCGCTTCGCGATAGGGCAGCACGTTGGTTTCGACCGGCGTGTCGCTGATGACCTGCCGGTTGACGATCTCCGCGATCGTGCGGAGCTGATTCGGGTCGACCGGGTCCATCGCGGTGAAATCGAAGCGCAGCCGGTCGGGCGCGACGAGCGAGCCCGCCTGGCGCGCGTCCTCGCCGACAACCTGTCGCAACGCCTTGTGCAGCAGGTGCGTCGCGGTGTGGTTGCGGCGAATCTCCTGCCGGCGCTCGCTGTCAATCTGCGCCGTCGCTGCCTCGCCGACGGTGACGAAGCCCTCGATCACCGTGCCGATGTGGACGTAGAGATCCGGCGCCGGCTTGTGGGTGTCGTCGATGTCGATCCGCCCGGTCTCGGTGCGAATCTCGCCGCTGTCGCCGACCTGACCGCCCGACTCGCCGTAGAACGGCGTGCGGTCGAGCACGACCGCGATCCGCTGCCCCGCTTCGGCCTGCTCCAGCGTGCCGTCGCTGTCGAGCAGCGCCACCACCGTCGCGTCGGATCTCGTCTCGGTGTACCCGACGAACTCGGTGCGCGGGCTGATGCCGGCGTAGACGTTCGCGAGGTCACGGCTGGTATCGCGAAAATTCGCGCCGCTGCGGCTGGTTTGCCGCTGGCGCTCCATCGCCTCGGTGAACCCGGGGCCATCGACCCGCAGTCCCTCCTCTTCCGCCAGCTCGACGGTGAGGTCGTAGGGAAAGCCGTAGGTGTCGTAGAGGCGGAACGCCTCATCGCCGGAAATCGTCGTCTCTCCCCGCTCGCGCAGCTCGTCGGTGAGCGCCTGGAGCCGGTTGATGCCCGACTGGAGCGTCTTGCCGAAGCTCTCCTCCTCGTGGACGAGCGTCCTGACGATCTGGCCACGGCGCTCGACCAGCTCGGGGTTGTTCCCGCCGTACATCTCGATCACGAGGTCGACGATGTCGCCCACGAACGGCCCGTCGAGGCCGATCAGGCGCGCGTGGCGCACCGCCCGCCGCACGACGCGACGCAGCACGTAGGCGCGCCCCTCGTTGCCCGGCAGCACGCCGTCGGCGACGAGGAAGGCCGCGCCGCGCAGGTGGTCGGAGATCACGCGCAGCGCCTTGTCGGTCTGCGGGTCGCGATCGTATCGCACCCCCGCCAGGCTCGCCGCCTTCTGGATGATCGGCTGGTAGAGGTCGGTGTCGTACATCGTGCGGCCGCCCTGCGCGAGCATCACCAGCCGCTCGAGCCCCATGCCGGTGTCGACAGACGGCTTCGGCAGCGGCGTGGTGGTGCCGTCGGGCGTCGTGTTGAACTGCATGAAGACGTTGTTCCAGACCTCGAGGAAGCGCTCGCACTCGCAGCCGGGCGCGCAGGTGTCCTCGCCGCAGCCGAGATGCTCGCCGCGATCGACGTAGACCTCGGAATCGGGACCGTTGGGCCCGGTCGGGCCGGCACGCCACCAGTTGTCCTCCAGCCTGTAGATGCGCTCCTCCGGCACGCCGACCACGTCACGCCACAGCGCGTACGACTCCTCGTCCTCCGGGTGCACGGTGGGATAGAGCCGCTCGGCGGGGATGTTCATCACCTCGGTGAAGAACTCCCACGTCCACGGGATCGATGTTTCCTTGAAATAGTCACGCACGGAGAAATTCCCGAGCATGAAGAAGAAGGTGGAATGGCGCTCATCGCCAACCTCGTCGATGTCCGGCGTGCGGAAGCACTTCTGCACGCTGACCATGCGCTTCGACGGCGGGGTTTCGAGGCCGAGGAAGTACGGGATCATCTGCTGCATGCCGGCGGTGGTGAGCAGCACGGTCTTGTCGTTGTGGGGGATGAGCGACGAGCTGGGCACGTGGAGGTGGCCACGCTGCTCGAAGAACTCGACGAACTTCCGGCGAACGTCCTCGCCGGACTGCCAGGGGATATTCAGGTCAGTCATGATGTGGACTCCGTGGATCGATCTGCGCGGACAAGCCGGCGGCGCCGGGGATGATCAGGCGACCTGGGCGGCGGCCGGACGCCAGGTCGCCGGCGCAGCGGCGGCCTGCCCGCCATGGGACATGGCGAGATGGCGGTTCCGGGTCAGGTGTGACAGATCGACGATGCGAGCACACATGGCGACTGGCGGTCCTGAGCGAACAACAACGCAAAACGCGCGGATCGGCATCATCCGCAACACCTTCCATTGTGCCAAACCGTCGCCCACACCGCAATCCATCCGCACCATTGACAACACCCCCGCTCGAACTTGCCCGGCATCGGGACGTTGGGGAGGTGCCTGCGGCGGCTCATGCCAGGCATTGCCCGCGCTCGCCAGCGCGAGGGAGGCAATGCGCCGCGACGGCAATTGCGTCCCCTACGACGGCTGCGCCACCTGATCGTCGCTCCGCGTCAGGAACGATGCGTCGGCCGCGAACCCCGGGGTGATCGCCAGCGCCTCCCGCATCTCGTTGCGAAGCGACTCCGTCGCGCCAAGGTGATAGAAGTGGCTGAACGAGCGCGTTTCGAATGCATTCCAGTGTTCGTCAAGATGATCGTTCCGGCGGTACTGGTTCTCCTGCCACATCGACAGCGCCACCCCGGCGGGGGTCCGCCGGGCGACGTCGGCCAGCGCTTCGGCTTCTTCGACGGTCCAGCCGTTGTAGTAGTCGGTATGG
>JAEVYR010000040.1 GCA_023392645.1 Chloroflexota bacterium
GCGCTGCGCATCTCGCGGGCAACGGTGCGGGTGATCCGGCAAAACCTGGTGATCGCGCTCGCCACGGTGGCGGCGTTGCTGGTGGGGGTCATGGCCGGAGAGGTCAACATGGCGGGCGGCATGCTGGTCCACGAGGGGTCGGTGCTGCTGGTCATCGCGAACGGCATGCGCCTGATGCGCGCCTGACCTGGCCCGGGAACCACAAGCGGGCGGTGGACCATGCCACCGCCCGTTCGTTGCGTCAGGCTGCCTGCGGAGTCGGCCGCAGGCGGTGCGCCAGGCGGCGACTGAGCGCGACGAGCATCGACATCAGCGTTCGTGCCATCGTGAGCAGGAACCAGGACAGGCCGATCATCGTCACGCCGAGGAGAAGGACCTGTGAAACCTGGGCCGCGAGCAGGAGCCAGTCCGCCACGCGCCAGGCGTCAGGAATCCCCACGAGGCTCGCATGGAAGGCATCCCAGGTCATGCGATACAGGTTCGGTATCCGCCAGAGCAGAATGCCCATGAAGACGATCATCGCCGGGAACCCGACGAGGGTGTAGACCGCGAAGACGCCTTTCACCCACCGGCGGAGCGGCGGAAGCTTTGGACCCTTCCAGACCTTGATCGGCACGACGCTTCGCACGAATGATCCCATCATCGAGTAGAAGTCCGGAACCCCGGTGAGGTCGGCCAGTACCCAGTAGCCGTCGAGGCGAACCAGCGGGAAGAACTGGTAGGCGGTATTGATGTTGCTCAGCACGACCAGGAGCAACAGCACCTCCTGCCCGGTGGCGAAATAGGCGCCGATCAGCACGGTCGACAGGATGAAGTCGAAATAGATGCCGCCGAGGCCGGTGCGTACTCGCGCCACGCGGGAGAGGCGGTAGCTGTCAGTGACATCCGTGTAGAAGGCCGGGTCGAGGATATAGATCCCGACGCCAATGCTGCGCGCCCGACCGCCGCCGTAGCGAAGCGCCGTGGCGTGGCCGAATTCGTGCCAGAATCCGGGAAGAATCGTGGCCAGGAACACCAGGATGAGGAGGCCGGGCGTGTACAGGGCGTTCGAGAGGAGACCGGATACACCCCTGTCGAGATAGAGCCACGCATGGGCAATGAGGCCGAGCGCGACCAGTGGGATCACCAGGGCGGGGAGAAACAGCCATTGCAGCCGCTTCGCGATCGGCTCGATCGCATCGCCCGAGATCATGCCGCGACGCAGCCCGAGACGAAGCAGCGACGGGGCGGACGACGGTGTACGATTCGGCGTATCCCCGGCGGCGAGCTCGGCCCGCAGGATGCCCGTCGGCTGGAGCTTGTTGATGAGGAACTCCGCATCCGCCGCGTTCATTTGCCACTCGGTCGTTTCGCTGACGCGTTCGGCGATGTCCGCAAGCGTCCGGTTGCCGTCGCACTGCTCGGCCACCCGGTAGAGCAGCTCGGTGAGCTGGATAAACCGCCCCTCCAACTGGATCAGCCACATCGAGCTGGCAAACCCGGTGCCCTGCATTTCACCGAGCAGAACGACGCCTTCGGCGAGTGCCGGTCTGGACGTGGCGCTATCGATCGGGGCGGGCTGCCCATTCGCCGCGGACTCGACGGGGCGGACGAGTGGGGGAGCCGGGGCGGTTGTGTCCGGGACGCGGGCTGCTGTGGATGCCATGGCGATGTCCTTTGACTGACCATGAGGACAGACTCGCACGGGGCGGCTGTCCTCATGTCGGGTATGGACTGGGATGACCAGTCGGCGAGACCGGTAGTTTCGGGGAGCCGACATGGCGGTTGTGGTTGGTTAGTAATTGATAAAGATCCCACCCATGTTCCACTGTGACGAGCTGCAGGTTGCCGAGTTGGCGTACCCGATCCCGCAGACCTGGATATTGATATTGTTCTGGATGATGATCGGTACCGCGATGTTGATGCTCCAGGGCGAGAGCATCTCGCGGGAAGGGAGCTCGATCGCTGTCTGGGCCGAGAGAAGTTCCGTCGTGATCATCTGCCGCTCCTTGTCGCGGGCACCGGGAGGCGAAGATGACCTCCCGGTGCCCACAAGAATCGCAAACGGAGGGTAGCGGACCGGTTAGTCCTGGTACACGAACACGAATGCGTTGTTCGCCTGGCCACCGTTGATGTTCAACACGCCGTACTGCGCGTTCAGGTTGCCCTGCGCCACAGTGATGCGGGAGAAGTTGAAGAGGGCGAGCATCTCGCGAGCCGGGAGCTCGACGGCGGTCTGGGTCTCGAGAACGTCGTGCGTCAGCATGATGGTAACCTCTGCTTTCTGAACGATAGATGGTCTTGTGAGGTCGACAGCCGAGCAGCGGGGAGGCTCCGAAACGTCCTGGCCTGGTGTGCGGGTTCACACTGGGTGACCGCGAAGGGTGTGTGCCGGGTGCGGAGCCGCCCTGATGCTGACCGGTTCGAGGCGAGGTTTTAGTCCTGGATCACGACCACGCCAGCGTTGTTCACCTGGCCGAGGTTGATGTTCAGGAAGCCGCCCTGCAGGTTGGCGTTGCCCTGGGCAACCGTGACACGGGAGAAGTTGAACCACGCGAGCATTTCGCGAGCCGGCAGTTCAACGGTCATCTGGGTCTCGAGAACATCGTGAGTCAGCATTGGGATTGCCCTTTCGGTCAACCGGCGGCCCAGATCGTGACCGGTCCGCCATTCTGTCAAGATTGGTCCCGTGCATGCGTCCACTAGTGGCCTGACTCAAATCTAGATCACCGCCTCATCACGGGCACCTGCCGGTCGGCGGATTTCCCGATCCGTCAAGTGGCAGAGCGCCGTCAACGCCGGGCGTCTCATCCGGATTCGTGCGCCGCAGCGGTTCTCACTGACGTTGCATCCTCGGGGCGGGCAACCAATCCGCAAACCGGTGTACCGCGTTCCCATCATCGCGGGAGAATGCCGCACGCTATCGAGGATGCCTGGAGCCCCGACCAGGCGGTGGCGAGGTTGTCGAAGCCGACGACGGACACGTCGCGCGGCACGTCGCG